>WGAH01000678.1 GCA_015489145.1 Deltaproteobacteria bacterium | reverse complement strand
TGGGGGCGGGGCGGGCGATCCCGAACGGCACCGTGCTCGTCGGCGACCCGGACCGGGTGCTCCTGCGCCCCCCCGAGGCGGTGGAGCCCGGCCGGGCCTGGACGGTGCGCGGCGGGCGCCTCGTCGCCGTCGACGGCCCGAAGCCGCCCCCTCCGGGGGAGGAACCGCCGGAGAGGGGCTGATTCGCCGCGTCCTCGGCCCGGCCCCCGCCGGGACCGGCCCGCGCGGCTACTCGCCGTCGAGCTGGATGTCGCCGGGCTGCAGCTCGGGCTCCACCGGCTCGGAGCCGGGCTCCGAGGGGGCGCTCATCACGTCGGTGGCCTCGGGCAGGGTCGGGTCGCAGTAGATCACGTACCAGCCCTTCTTGGTGAACTTGTTGTCGTCGGGCAGCCACTCGGCGAACTGCGGGAGCTGGAAGTCCTTGCGCTTGGGCGCCTGCTTGAGCACCGGCACCGCCTGCCAGGTGTCGACGCAGGTGGTGAAGCGGGCGCGCATGTCCTGGTCGAAGGCCTGCTCGACGGCCTCGTGGCAGCGGGCGTGGCGCTTGCGCGTGCCGCGGTCGCAGATCTCGACCTTGGCGTTGGCGAGGAAGGCCGCCCACAGGTTCTGGGTGGACTCGGCCTTGTAGTGCTCGGCCCGGGCCTTCTGCTTCTGCGTCTCGCGGATCTGCTCGTCGAGCTTGCGCGAGGTCTTCTTGAGCTCGGCGATGGTCCGGTCGAGCTCCTTCTTGACCTCGTCCCGCTCCTCGATGGCGGCGGCGAGCTGGATGCGGAGGCTCGCGATCTCGTCCTCCATCGCCTTCCACTTCTTCGCCGCGGCGGCGCGGCGCTTCTCGTCCTTCTTCGCCTGCTCCTTGTACCGGGCGAGCTCCCGCTCCTTTTCGGCGATCTGCTGCTGGAGGGTCTCGACCTTCTTCTGCGCCTCGACGGCCTTCGTCTTCTGGTCGGCGGTGAGCTCGGCGCAGAGGTTGGCGAGGTCCTCGTCGGAGATCTTCTCCTGGATCACCTGCACCGGCGGCACCACCACCGCCGGCTCGCTCAAGAGGCTCTTGCCGAAGTAGCCGATGATGACGCCGATGACGACGCCGCCGGCCAGCGCGCCGCCGATGGCGACCATCGCCAGCGGCCCTCTGCTGCTTCCGGGTTCCACGTTGGACCTCCACCTGCCGGTGCCGGCGCCAAGCTACCAT
Organism: Deltaproteobacteria bacterium; assembly: GCA_015489145.1. GTDB lineage: Bacteria > Myxococcota_A > UBA796 > UBA796 > UBA2385 > S143-5. The sequence goes on along the minus strand of WGAH01000678.1, from coordinate 11,604 downwards.
TCCCGGCCGCGCGCGGGTAGCGCGGCGCCTACTCCACCAGGTCGCCGGCGTCGCGGGGCACGAGCTTCCGCTCGCCGTAACGGAAGGTCAACACCCCGGTGATGCTCGAGAAGGTCGCGCCCTCGGCGGGGCGGGACCAGGCGCCGTCGTACAGCTCGTCGTCCACCCGCAGGCAGCCGCCGACCTCGAACTCGCCGTAGTCGTCGGGATCGTCGGGGTTCTCGTCGGTGACCTCCACGTCGCGCACCACGACCAGCATCGCCTCCAGCGGCTCGCCGAGGCTGCCGCCGGTCGCCGCGTCGCACGGCGCGACCTCCACGGGGTCCGGCAGGGCCGCGCTCCCGGTGACGGTGGTGGTGGCGTCGGTGATCTCGGTGAGGCCGTAGTACTCGTCGGCGGTGCCGGCCACGCTCACCACGTCGCCCGCCGCGACCGAGGCCGCGCCGCCGTCGTAGACGTACAGCCCGCCGTACTCGGCGGCGCCGGGCTGCTGCACGTAGAAGCCGTTGCCCGCGCGGACGCCGGTGACGACGGCGCCGCTCACCGTCACCGCGGTGCCCGCGGGGATGTGGTCGGGGTCGTCGGGGTCGCGAATCGCCTGGATCGTGGTGGGGCAGCCGGCCCCGTCGGCGTTGCTGTCGTCGGGGCAGGGGTCGCAGGCGTCGCCGAGGCCGTCGCCGTCGTGGTCGGGCTGGTCGGGGTCCCACGCCTCGGGACAGCCGTCGTCCGCGTCCGCGATGCCGTCGCCGTCGGCGTCGCCGTCGGCCGGCTCGCCGGGATCGCAGCTCGCGGGCGCCTCGTCGCACAGCCACAGCCCCAGCAGCTCGCTGGAATAGGGGTGTCCCTCGGAGGGCTCCGCCTGGCCCAGCGCGGTGCTCAGGGCGGCCTCGATGTCGGCGGCGGTCCAGGCGTCGTCGCCGCTCGCCGCCGCCTGCACGCAGGCGGTGCGCGTGGCGCCGCAGGCGTCGAGCGTCTCGCACCAGTCGGGGTGGGCGGCCAGCGGCTCCACCAGCTCGGGAAGGCCGTAGAGGGCCTGGCCGGCGACGAGCACCAGCCGCACGTCCTGGGGCTCGGCCTCGATGATCGCCCGGTAGGGCTCGGCGCTCCAGTCGTAGACCGCGATGTCGGCCAGCAACCCGGCCTGGAGGCTGCCGAGCACCCCGTCCAGCCCCACCGCCCGGGCCGCCTCGTCGGTGGCCATGTGCCAGACCCGCTCGTCGAGGCGCTCGCCGCCGCCGTCCAGGGGCCAGCCCCGGGCGCCGAGGTACTCGGTGGCGCAGCGCATCTCGTGGACCATGTTCATCGAGCCCGACCAGGTCCAGTCCGGGCCGAGGGCCACGGGCACGCCGAGGCGCATCGCCACGTCCGCCGGGGTGGTGGCCCCGTAGAGGTCGAGGTTGGAGCGCGGCGACCAGATGATGCCCGCCCCCGACTCGACCGCCCGGGCGAGCTGGTCGGTGGTGGCGTCGGTGGCGTGGATCCACTCCTCGCCGGGGCCGGCCATGCCGATGTCGAACATGTGCTCGATCTCGGCGGTCACCGAGCCGCCCACGCCCTCGGCGACGTGGTTGAGCACCGCCTCGTAGGTGCCGTCGGCGAGGTCCTCGGCGAAGGCCGCCCCGTCGGCCTCGTCGTAGCGCTCCATCACCTTCGAGGAGGAGTAGTAGAGGTCGTAGCCGTCGATGAAGTGCGCGTCCTCGCCCTCGTCGAGGTTGCGGATCAGCGGGTCGATGCAGCTCCCGCCCGAGGCGCCCACCGCCGAGGTGGCGCCGGAGACCAGCTCGCGCAGCTCCGCCCACTTGACGATCTCGCAGGTCCAGTCGTCCACGATGGCGTCGTAGGGCGTGCGGTAGTCCCAGTAGTCGCCGTCGGACTGCCAGTCGTAGCGGTCGGAGAACAGGCCGTCGTGCTGCCAGGGCGGCAGCACGTCGTACTGCATGTGGTCGTGGGCGTCGATGAGGCCGGGGCCGATGACGCCCTCGGTGCAGACCACGTCGGCGGCGGTGGGGTCGCAGTGCCCCACGCAGAGGATGCGGCCGCTGGAGCGGCTGTAGACGACGAGGCCGGCCTCGGGCCCGTCCGGGGTGAGGACCACCCCGGAGAGCGCGACGCGGTCCCCGTCTCCGGTGGCGGGCTCGCAATCGGGCAGGTCCGGGCCCGGCGTCCAGGCCCCCTCGGCGCTCCCGGTGTCGCCGGTGTCGGCGGCGCCGCCGTCGCCGGTCGGCGCGCCGGTGTCGGTGGTCTTGCCGTGACAGCCGGCCAGCAGCACGGAGAGGGCGAGGGCGCGTCGGGTCGCCCGGGAGGGGGTGGGGATCATGCTCGGGTCCTTCGCTGGGAGGGGCTCACCTTGACCGCTCCCCCTCCCACCGGCAAGTGAAGACGGGGTAGGGTTGCCGCATGGGCGATGCCAGCCAGGGAGCCGCGCAGCCGCGGGGCCTTCCCTTCCGCCTCGTCGAGGTGGCCGGGGAAGGGCGACTCGGCCCGGTGTGGAAGGCCGAGGACCCGCGCACCGGCCGGCCGGTGGCGGTGCGCTTCATCGCCGTGGACGGGCGCCCCGGCGAGGAGCTGCGTCGGGCCGTGCGGGCGGAATACCGCCGCGGCGTGGGCCTCGACCACCCGGGCATCCTCGCCCTGCTCGACCGCGGCGAGCTGCTCCCCTCGCCGGAGCAGGCGGCGCTGGGCCTGCCGCCGCGCACCCCCTGGGTCGCCTGGGAGTGGGCCCCCCACCGGCCCCTCGCCGCGGGGCGGGTGCGCTGGTCCCGCCTGCGGCCGGTGGTCCTGGCGATCCTCGACGCCCTGGGTCACATCCACGCCCGCGGCATCACCCACGGCGCGATTCACGCCGGCAACGTGGTGGCGGTGGAGCCCGACGGCCCGGTGCGCCTCGCCGACCTCGGGGCCGGCCGGGTGGAGCTGGTCGCCAAGGACCTCACCGACCACGGCGCGGCGCCGGCCCCCTTCCAGGAGGACTTCGCCGCCCTCGGCACCCTCGTCCACGAGGCGGCCGGCCCCGGCGCTCCCCGGGAGCTGGAGAGCTGGATCAGCCGCATGCGCCGCCGGGTGAGCCGCCCGGCCTACCGCCACGCCGCCGAGGCGGCCGAGGCCTTCCGCCGCCTCGACGCCCCCGGCGGGCCGGGCCTCGCCGCCCGGGTCGACCCGCCGCCGCCCGCCGAGGACTGGCGGCGCCCCGGCGGCTGCGCGGACCGGCGCCGGGGGTGGCTGCCGGCGGTGGGCGAGGGCTCGCGGCCGGTGCCCCTGGTGGGTCGCGACGAGGAGCGCGCCCTGCTCTGGGCGACCCTGCGCACGGTCCACGCCGAGCGGCGGCCCCGGGTGGTGCTGCTCCAGGGCCCGGAGGGCGTCGGCAAGTGGTCGCTGGTGCGCGACCTCGCCCTGCGAGCCGCCGAGCAGGGCGTCGCCTGGCGCCTGTCGGCCTGGTACGCGCCGGTGCCGGGGCCGGACCTGGGGCTGGTGCCCATGCTGGCGCGCTTCCTCGGGTGCTCGGGCCTGCCCCCCGCCCTCGTGCGGCAGCGGGCGACGCGGCGCCTCTCGGCCCTCGGGGTGGCCGACGCCGACACCCGCGAGCGCATCGCCCGCCTGCTCACCGGCGGCGGCGCGGGCACCCTCGAGCCGGGCGAGCGGGGGGCGCTGCTCCGCGAGGCCCTCGCCGCCCTCGCCCGCCGCCGCTCGCTGGTGCTGGGCATTCGCGACGTGCAGTGGGGGGTGGAGGCGGTGGAGTTCCTCGAGGGGCTGTTCGAGGGCGGCGGCCTGCCGGTGCTGGTGGCCTGCACCCTGCGGCCGGAGCTCCTCGACCGTCGCCCCGACGTGGCGGCGCGCATCGCCCGCCTCCTCGCCGACCCGGAGGTGGGCCAGATCGACGTGGGACCCCTCGAGAAGCCCGACATGATGCGGCTGCTGGAGGACGAGCTGCTGCTGGGGCCCGACACGGCCCGCAGCGTGGCCGAGGCGAGCGCCGGGAGGCCGCTCATGGCGGTGCAGCTCACCCGCGACCTCGCGGAGTCCGGCGCCCTCGCCCCCCGCCCCGACGGCCGGCGCGCCCACGTGCGCCCCGGCGCCGAGCTTCCCACCGACGTGGAGGCGGTGTGGATGGCGCGGCTTGGCCGGGTGCTGGCCGGGCGCCGCCCGGACGACGCCGCCGCCGTGGAGCTGGCGGCCATCCTCGGCGGCATCGTGGCGCCCGCCGACTGGGAGGACGTCGGCGACGCCGCCCGGGTGGACTGGTCCGAGGACCTCGTCGACGCCCTGCTCGACGCCGGCCTCGCCGTGACCTGGGACGGCGGCGCGCCGGGGAGCTGGGCCTTCGTCCACGGCAGCCTGGTGCGGACCGTGGTGCGCCGCGCCGTCCGCGCCCGCCGGGCCGCCGCCCACCACCGGGCCTGCGCCGCCGTCATCGAGGCGCGCCTCGACCGCGGCGTGGACTCGCCCCACGAGTCCGCCGAGCTGCACCGCCGCCTGGTGCGGCACCTCGTCGCCGCCGGCTCGCTGGACGACGCCCTCGCCCCGCTGCTGCGGGGGATTCGCGGCCTGGTGGAGCGGGGCGAGGGGCGGGAGGCCGCGGGCCTGCTCGACTCGGGGCGCCCGGCGGTCGCCGCCCTCGCCAACCGGCCCGCCGATCCCCGCTGGGGCGAGCTGCACGTGCTGCGGGCCGAGGTGGCCTGGCTGCGCCGCGACCGCGAGGAGTTCTCGGTGCAGGGGGCCCGGGCCGAGGTGCTGGCGCGGCGCTGGGGCTGGTCCTCGGTGCTGGCCCACGCCCTGCTGCTCCGGGCGCGGGTGGCGCGCTACCAGGGGCACGCCTCCCTGGCGAGCCGCCGGGGTTTCGAGGCCGAGCGCCTCGCCCGGGAGCTGGACGAGGCCCCCCTGGCCGCCCGCGCCCGCCTGGAGCTGGGCCGGCTGGCGCTGGAGCAGGGCGAGGTCGAGGAGGCGGGCAGCCTGTGCGCCTCGGCCGACGCCGCCCTCCCCGGGGGGCGCCCGGCCTGGATCGCCGGGGAGGTGCGCCTGCTGGCCGGCGCCATCGCCCTGGCGCGCGGGCGCCCCGAGGAGGCGCGCGAGGCCGCGGCCGCGGCGGTGCGGCTGTTCGAGGACGCGCGTCGCCGCGTGGGCCTCGTCGACGCCCTCGTCCTCGAGGCCGACGCCGCCCGCATGGACGAGGACCTCGACGCCGCGGAGGCCGCCCTGGCGCGGGCCCGGGAAACCCTCGGCGCCCGGGTCGAGCGCCCGCCCGACGCGCTGCTCGCCGCGACGGCCTGCCTGGAGGTGGCCCGCCGCGACCCCGCCGCCGCCGGACCCGCCTGGATGGAGCTGCTCGCGGCCCTCGGCCGGACCGGCCACCGGCTGCTGGCGGCGGAGGCCTCGCTGGGCCTGGCCTGCGCCGCGGCGGCGGCCGACGACTGGGCGGAGTGCGACCTGCGCCTCGACGCCGCCCGGGAGATCCTCGCCGAGTGCGGCTTCGTCCACCCGGACCTCGCCTTCCTCGGGCGGGTGCTCGGCGACCTCGCCCACGACGCCCTCGAGCTGCGTCGGGCGCGCCGGGCCTGGCGCCTCTCCCTGCGCCAGTGCGAGGCGCTGGAGCTCGCCGGCGCCGCCGCCGCCCTTCGCAACCGCCTCGCGGAGGACGGGTGAGCCCCGAGGAGGCCGTGCGCGCGGCCCTCGTCCCCCGGGGCCTCCGGGAGCGCCTGCGCCTGCGCCTCGCCGGCGGGTGGACCGTCCCGCAGCTCGCCGCCCGCACGGGCCTCGACGACGAGACGGTGCGCGCCGCCCTCGCCGCCCTCGGGCCCGCCGTGCGCCGGCGCTCGACCAAGGTACGGGTCTACATGGCCGGCAAGGGTCACCGCGACGTGCTCGTCGACCTGTGGCTCCCGGCCCGGCCGGGTTGACGCCCGATTCGGAGGAGTCGCGATGAACGACGCCGACTGGTTCAAGAAGATCCGCCGGGGCCCGCGGGGCGGCTGCGCCCTGCTCCTCGGCTTCGCCGCCCTCGCCGCCCTCGCGGCCCTGGCCTGAACCGGGCGCCTACTGCCAGGTGGGCGGGTCGCCGACGGCCTCGCCCGCCCCCCGGTACCAGGGCTGGCGCTGGCTGAAGCGCTCCTCGTCGAGGTGGTGCGGGGCGCGGTCCTCGTTGAGGTAGACGATGATCGCCCGGGCGATGGTGTCGGCGATGTACCAGGCCCGCACCGTGCTCGGCCGGCGGGGCTGGCCCCGCTCGTCGAAGGAGAAGGCGAGGTCCTTGCGGACCTCGATGCCCAGCGAGCTGGGGCGGTCGTCGAGGAAGCGGTACTCGTCGACGATCTGGCCGTCCTCGCGCCGCAGGAACTCCTCGACGTGGCGGTAGGCGGCCTCGATGAACTCGAACTCGCGCCGTCGCGACTCCGGCGGGCGCCGGTAGAGGTGCAGGACGCTGCGGAGGGTGCCGGCCTCGGCCGAGCGCAGGTTCGTGTCCTTGAGCATCTCCCAGACGAGGGCGTACTCGGGCCGGGTGCGGGTGCTCGGGAACTCGGCCTCGAAGCGCCGCTGGAGGAAGTCGAAGAAGGCGAGCACCTGGTGGCGCACCTCGGGGCTGCCCTCGGGGAGCAGGTAGGGGTAGTTGTGGGCCACCGGGATGCCGGCCTTCTCGAGGGTGAGGCTCAGGCGGTCGCGGAGGATGCGGTCGCAGGTGAACTCGGCGAGGATGTCGGGGTAGAGCGGGTCGAAGAGCCCGAAGGGCATCTCGGAGTGGACCTGGTAGGACAGCGACCGGGTGACGATGCTGACCTGGGGGCGCTCGGTGCCGCTGGCGTTGAGGCGGTCGTAGGTGTGGACCGCGATCTTGAACAGGGCGCCGGAAATCGCGTGGTCCATCGCGGCGCTGATGCGGTCGTAGTGCTCCTCGAGGAGCCGCCGCTTCTGGGCGTAGCCGAGCAGCTCGCTGAAGGGGTAGTTGATCGCGAAGCGCCGCAGGTGGCTGGCCCCCTTGCGGGTGATGCCCGGAAAGCGCCCGAAGTCGAGCAGGCAGCGGGCGGTGTTCACGCGGAGGAAGCCGGGGATGTGCAGCTTTTCGCAGAGCCGGGCCGCGACGATGCTCGCCCCCCAGTCCCGCTCGCGCACGTAGTGGGGCCAGAGGGTCTCGCGCCGGATGCGCCGGCCGCGGGCGTCGACGAGGTATTCCTCGGGGATGACGTGGCCGTCGTGGATCACGTCGATGGCGATGCGCCCGCGAAAGGCCTCCGGGTAGGGGAGGCGCTCGCCGGCGGGGGGATCGACGGGCACGAACTCGATGGGCTCGGCGGGGGCCGTCGAGTAGTCGACGGCGTCGAGGCTGGGGGGACGAACCGGCATGGCCGTTCATGGTAGCCCGCTTCGCGCCGCCCCGTCGCGAGCTTTGCGTCAAGGCCGCGGCCCCGGCCGGCGCGCCGGCTCGCCCGCGCCGGGGCGTCGGGTTCCACGGGGTTCCACGCGTTCCCCGGCGGCGGCGGGAAGGCCGCTTCCCGTCTTGCGCCGCCGGCGTCCCTCAGCTATTCTGGCGCTCCCCGCTGCGCGTCCCGGCGCGCACGCTCCTCCCCCCCGCTTCCGCGCCCCGTGGAACGGGAAACCTCCTTCCCCGAACTCCCGCCATGTCCCGCGTCCTCGCGATCTCGAATCAAAAGGGCGGGGTGGGCAAGACCACCACCGCCATCAACCTCGCCGCCGCGCTGGCCCTCGAGGATCGGCGCGTCCTCCTCATCGACCTCGACCCCCAGGGCAACGCCTCCTCCGGGGTCGGCCACCCGAAGTCCCAGGTCCGCACCGGCGTCGCCGACGTGCTGCTCGGCTTCCGCACCCTCGACGAGGTGGTGCTGCCCACCGAGGTGGACGGCCTGCACCTCGTGCCGGCCACCCGCGAGCTGGTCGGCCTCGAGGTCGAGCTGGTCGAGGCCGAGCGCCGGGAGTTCCGCCTGCGCGACGGCCTCGCCGGGCGGGTGGACGACTACGACTTCGTCGTCGTGGACTGCCCGCCCTCCCTCGGCCTCCTCGCCGTCAACGCGCTGGCCGCCGCCGACCGGGTGATCGTGCCGCTCCAGGCCGAGTACTACGCGATGGAGGGCCTCAGCGAGCTGCTCCGCACCCTCGGCCAGATCCGCAAGGGCGGCCTGAACCCGCGCCTCGGCCGGCCCGAGATCCTCCTCACCCTCGTCGACCGGCGCACCCGGCTGGGGCGCGAGGTCTGCGAGCAGGCGCGGGAGGTCTTCGGAGACGCGGTGTACGACACCGAGATCCCGCGCAACGTGCGCCTCGGCGAGGCCCCCTCCTACGGCAAGCCCGTCCACACCTACGATCCGCTGTGCCGCGGCGCCATCGCCTACTCCGAGCTGGCCGCCGAGGTGCTGCGCCGCGAGGCCGCCCGCGAGACGGCCCGGACCGAGCTCCTCACCCGCGCGCAGGAGGCGTCGTGAGCACCCGAACTTCCGCCCCCCGCGGCGCCGCCGGCCGGGGCCTCGGCCGCGGGCTGGCCGCCCTCATCCCCGACGGCGTCTTCGACGAGAGCCTCCCGGCGGGCCAGGCGCCCGGCGGCCCCCTCCAGCAGGTGCCCATCGACCGGGTGCGCCCCAACCCCGAGCAGCCGCGCATGCGGTTCTCGGCCGGCGCCCTCGAGCAGCTCGCCGAGTCGATCCGCAACCACGGCGTGCTGACGCCGATCCTCGTGCGCCGGGATGCCGACGGGCAGGGCTACGTGCTCATCGCCGGCGAGCGGCGCCTCCGGGCGGCCGGGCTGGCCGGCCTCGAGACCGTGCCCGCCTGGGTGCGCGACGACGTGAGCGACCGGGAGCAGCTCGAGATCGCGCTGGTGGAGAACCTCCAGCGCGAGGACCTCGACCCGATCGAGACCGCCGAGGCCTACAAGCGCCTGATCGACGAGTTCGGGCTCACCCAGGCCGAGGTGGCCCGCAAGGTCGGCAAGGACCGCGCCACCGTCGCCAACGCCGTGCGCCTGCTCAAGCTGCCGGAGTTCGCCCTCGCCGAGCTGCGGCGCGGGCGCATCAGCGCCGGCCACGCCAAGGCGCTGCTCGCCGCGCCCGACGACGCCATGCTGCGGGTGGTGCTGCGCGAGGTGCTCCGCAACGACCTGAGCGTGCGGGCCACCGAGCGGCTGGTCGCGCGCCTGCAGCGGCCGCCGAAGCCGCGCAACGAGGCGGTGCGCCAGGCGATCGCCCACCTCGCCGACCGCCTCACCCGGGCCGTGGGCAGCCGGGTGCGCGTCGAGCAGAAGGGGCGCTCCCGCAAGGGGCGGGTGATCATCGAGTACAGCGGCGAGGACGAACTCCAGCGCATCGTGGCGCGGCTCGAAGGGGCCTGAGCGGTGGCCCGGGGCGGACCGCCGGTGCCCCTCAGCGGCGTCGTGGGCCAGGGGGTCCGCTTCGAGGGCGACCTCGTCCACGAGGGGCGGGTGCGGGTGGACGGCGAGTTCGCCGGCCGGGTCTACTCGGAGGACGTCTTCGAGATAGGGCCCACCGGCACCGTGCGGGGCGAGGCGGACGTGGCCCGGGCCGTGGTCGCCGGCCGCTTCGAGGGAGCCCTGCGGGTGCGGGAGCTGCTGGTGGTGGAGGAGACGGCGGTGATCGAGGGCAAGCTCGACGTGGGGGTGCTCGACCTGCGCCCCGGCGCGCGGTTGCGCGGCGAGGTGCGGGTGGCCGGCGAGGAGCTGCCGTGACCCCCTTCGTCGTGGTCGTCGGCGGGGGCACGGCCAGCGGCAAGACCACCCTGGCCCGGGCGGTGGCGGCGCGCACCGGCGCCCTGCTCGTCGCCCAGGACCGCTACTACTACGGCGCCGACGACCCGGCGCACTTCGACTTCGACCACCCCGACGCCCTCGAGACCGACCTGCTCGTGCGGCACCTCCGGGAGCTGTGCGCCGGGCGGCCGGTGGACCTGCCGGTCTACGACTTCGCCCGCCACGCCCGCGCCGCCGTCGCGGACCGGGTGGACCCGGCGCCCCTCATCGTGGTGGAGGGCATCCTCACCCTCGCGCACGCCGGCCTCGTCGCCCTCGCGGACCTGCGGGTCTTCGTCGACGCGCCTCCCGACGTGCGCCTCGCCCGTCGCCTCCGCCGGGACACCGCCGAGCGCGGGCGCACCGTCGAGGGGGTCCTCGACCAGTACCTCGGCTCGGTGCGGCCGGGGCACCTGCGCTTCGTCGAGCCGAGCCGGACCCGCGCCGACCTGGTCCTCGACGGGGAGCGGCCGGTGCCGGAGCTGGTCGACGCGCTCCTCGCGGCGGTGGCCGCCCGGGGCGGGCCGGTCGCGTAGCCTCAGGTCGGGGCGGCGAGCTCGGCGCGAACGCGGCGGTAGGCCTCCGTCCAGGCGCCGTCGGCCTCGCGCACCACCACCGGCGGCCGGTCCTGCCGCTCGCCCTCCCAGGCGCAGGCGAACAGGGCGATGGTCGGGGGGCGTCCCCGGCGGAAGACGACGTCCTGCCGCCACAGGAGGCGCAGCCCGGCGGCCTCGACCGCCCGCTCGGGGCGCGGGTCGCCGGCGGCGTGGCAGAAGCAGAAGCGGCCGCCCGGGGCCAGGGCCCGGGCGGCGGCGCGGCAGTAGTCGAACACGTCCCCGCGAAGCTCGATGCGGGCGTGGGCCCGCTGGGGGTGGGGCGAGATCAGCCCCTTGCCGACGGGGATGTAGGGCGGGCTGCCCGTGACGAGCTCCCAGGTGCCGCGCTCGGCCTCGGGGATCGCCTCGGGGTCGCGCAGGTCGGCGAGGCGCAGCTCGACCCGGTCGGCCAGGCCGTTGAGGGCCACCGTGCGCCGGCACAGGGCGTGGCTGATCGCCTGGGCCTCGACGGCGACCATGCGGGCGTCGGGGGGCAGGTGCCAGAGCACGCTGAGCCCCACCGAGCCGATGCCGCTGCCGAGATCGAGGAGCCGCCGCGCGCCGGGCAGGGCGCGAACCGCGGTCCAGGCGGTGAGGAGGTCGTCGGTCGAGAAGCGGTGCCCGCGCCGGAGCTGGTGGATGCGCCAGTCCCCGACGAGGCGATCGACGGTGACCTCCTCGCGGGCGAGGGGATCGGTCATCGGCGGGCGATCAGCCGGCGGGGAGCAGCCGGAACTCGGCGCCCTCCTCGGCGCGAACCTGCTTGAAGAAGGAGCAGGACATGCAGCTCAGGCGCTTCTCGGCCCAGGTGCCGCGCACGCGCCCGCCGCAGAAGGTGCCGGCGACGGCCCAGCACACGCGGCCGGCGTTGTGGCCGTGGTTGAAGCCGTCGTATTCCTCGGACCGGGCGGCGGGACAGACGCCGAACTCCTCGACGTTGGCGCCGCCGGGCTCGCGGCCGCAACCGGTGATCTCCCAGCAGTTGTTGCCCATCGGTGTTCCTCGCAAAGGCCAGCTCGACCGGGTTGAAACATCCGGTCGGAAGTTGAATCCCGACCGGCATCGGTCGATGAGGATGACAGTCTATCCCGATGCCCGGCGGCGCAAACCGCCGCCCGCCTCCGCCGGGGGGCTTTTCGCGCCGAAGGGCGGCGGCGATCAGGGAGCGGGCGGATCGGCCCGGGCGGGGCGCCGGAGGAGCGCCGGCTTCAGCCCCGCCCTTCCAGGCGGTCGATGGCCTCGCGGGCGGCCTGCCGCACCTCGGGGGAG
>WGAH01000677.1 GCA_015489145.1 Deltaproteobacteria bacterium | reverse complement strand
TGCAACGACGGCGTCGACGACGACTGCGACGGCGTGGCCGACCCCTGCACCATGGACCTCGGCAGCGCCGACGTGATCCTCTACGGCGACGACGCCGACGACTCCGCCGGCGTGGCGCTCACCGGGGTGGGCGACATCAACGCCGACGGCTTCGACGACTTCATGGTCGGCGCCGACAACCACGACGCCGACGGCGACGGCTCCGGCGAGGGCTCGGCCTACCTGGTCTACGGCCCGGTCACCGCCGGCACCGACGCGGTGGGCAACGTCGGCGTGGTCATCGCCGGCGTGGTGGCCGACGACCAGGCGGGCAAGCGCCTCGGCGGTCCCGGCGACATGGACGGCGACGGCCTGCCCGACCTCCTCGTCGGCGCGCCGCAGTACGACGGCGGCGGCAAGACCAACACCGGCGCCGTCTTCCTGTTCAGCGGCGCCAGCGTGGGCAGCGTCGACCTCACCCTCGACGACGCCGACGCCTCCTGGTACGGCGACACGAACTACGACTGGATCGCCACCAGCATCGCCCCCCTCGGCGACGTGGACGGCGACGGGCTCGCCGACGTCGCCGTGGGCTCCGCCGGCGAGGACGTCGGGGGCAGCAATTCCGGCGCGATCTTCGTCATCTCGGGCGAGGACGGCCTGTCGGGCAGCGGCAGCATCTCCTCCTCGGCGGTGCGCTACGGCCAGAAGGACGAGTACATCGGCTCGGTGGTGGCTGGTCCCGGCGACCTGGACGGCGACGGCACCCCCGACATGGTGGTCGGCTTCAAGACCGACTCCGACGCCGGCACCAACGCGGGCGCCTTCTACGTGATCGCCGGGCCGATCACCGGGTCGGCCAGCATCGCCGACGACGCGACGGCCAAGGTGGTGGGCAGCTCCGCCGGCGACTACCTCGGCGACTCCGTCACCGGCTACGAGGACGTCAACGGCGACGGCTACGCCGACCTGCTCGTGTCGGCCACCACCGAGGATTCCGGCGCCGCCGACGCCGGCGCGGTCTACCTGTTCTACGGCAGCGTCTCCCTCGCCGCCCTCGACGGCTCCGACATCGACGCGGTGGCCGGCGCCAAGGTGGTGGGCGACAGCAAGGAGCAGCGCTTCGGCAAGGCGCTGGACGCCACCGGCGACAACGACGGCGACGGCAGCAACGACCTCCTCGTCGGCAGCACCTCGGCCGGCGACTCCGGGCGCGGGCGGGCCTGGCTGTTCTACGGGCCGATCTCGGGCACCGTCTCGGCGGCCGACGCGGCGGCGACCTTCGACGGCACCTACAACGACGACGCCGCCGGCTCCGCGGTGGCCTTCCTCGGCGACCTCGACGGCTCGGGTCGCGACGCCATCGGCGTGGCGGCGGTGGACGGCAGCGTGGGCGGCACCAACGCCGGCGCGGCCTACCTCGTGTTCGGCATCGACTACTAGTGCGCGCGCCCGGAAGTTGTTGACCACCCGACAAGACGCGAACTGGCGCGTGCACGCGGGGGCGGGGCGATCGCCGCGGCCTCCGTGCCCCCATCGACCCGGGAGGACCCCTTGGCGCGACCCGTTCGGGTGCTGAGCGTCTTCGGCACCCGGCCGGAGGCGATCAAGATGGCTCCGGTGGTGCGCGGGCTGGCCGCCGATCCCCGCTTCGAGGGGCGGGTGTGCGTGACCGCGCAGCACCGGGGGATGCTCGACCAGGTGCTCGGCCTGTTCGACATCGCGCCGGATCACGACCTCGACCTCATGCGTCCGGGGCAGAACCTCCACGAGCTGACGGCCCGGGTGCTCACCCACCTGCGCCCGGTGCTCGACGAGGAGCGCCCCGACGTGGTGCTCGTCCACGGCGACACCACCACCACCCTGGCGGCCACGCTGGCGGCCTTCTACGCCCACGTGCCGGTGGGCCACGTCGAGGCCGGCCTGCGGACGGGGGATCTCGACGCCCCCTTCCCCGAGGAGGCCAACCGCGTCCTCGCGGACCGGCTGTGCCGCTTCCACTTCGCCCCCACCGAGTCCTCCGCCGAGGCCCTGCGCCGCGAGGGGCTGGATCCCGAGCGCATCGTCGTGACGGGCAACACGGTCATCGACGCCCTGCTGTGGGTGCGCGACCGCCTGCGCGAGGAGGGCGAGGCCGTGCCGGCGGCCGAGCGCGAGGCCCTCGGGAGCGCCTGGCCGGTGATGCGGGACGGCGAGGCGCCGATCGTGCTGGTCACCGGCCACCGGCGCGAGAGCTTCGGCCAGGGTTTTCGCGACATCTGCGCGGCCCTGCGCGAGCTGGCCCGGCGCCACCCGGATGCCCACATCGTCTACCCGGTCCACCTGAACCCCAACGTGCAGGGGCCGGTGCGGGCCACCCTGTCCGACCTTCCCAACGTCCACCTGCTGCCGCCGCTGGACTACCGCCCCTTCGTGCGCCTCATGGACCGCAGCCGCTTCATCCTCACCGATTCCGGCGGCATCCAGGAGGAGGCCCCCAGCCTCGGCAAGCCGGTGCTCGTCATGCGGGCGGTCACCGAGCGCCCCGAGGGGGTCGCCGCCGGCACGGTGCGCCTGGTGGGCACGAACCCCGAGCGCATCGTCGCCGAGGCCGAGCGGCTGCTCACCGACGCCGGGGCCTACGAGGCGATGCGCCGGGCCCACAACCCCTACGGGGACGGCCGGGCCACCGAGCGCATCCTCGACGCGCTGGCGCGCCACCTGGGAGAATGACCGAGCGGCCGCCCGCCGACGGCGAGCTCGCCCGGGACGCGGCGAGCATGGCCAGGGGCTCGGCCATCGTCTTCGCCGGCGGGCTCGTCGACCGGGGCTTGCGCTGGCTGACGGGCTGGGCCCTGTCGTGGTGGCTCGGGCCGGCGGGCCTCGGCCTCTACCAGACGGCGGTGAAGCTGGTCACCTCGATCACCGCCTTCTCTCCGCTGGGCCTGGACTCGGGCATCGTCTACTTCGTCGCCCGCTACCGGGCGGCCGGCGACCGCGCCCGCGAGAAGGGCGTGCTCCAGCTCGGCCTCGGCCTGTCCCTCGTCTCGGGCCTCCTGGTGGCGGCCGGCCTGTTCCTCGCCACCTGGGCGCCGGGCTGGGACGCCTCCTCCGGGGTGCGGGCGGCGGTGCGCCTCGGCGCCCCGGCGGTGGCCCTGTGGACGCCGCTGCTCTTCTTCGTCGGCGCGCTGCGGGCGGTCAAGGACATGCGCGCCAGCGCGCTGGCGTACCAGCTCAGCCTCCCGGTGGCGCTGCTGACCGGCGTGATCGTGCTGGTGGGCGGCCTGGGGCTCGGCCTGACCGGGGCCCTGGTCGCCTTCGTCGGCTCGCTGGCCGTCTCGCTGGCGGTGGCCGCGCGGCTCGCCTGGGCCCACCACGGGCCGCTGCTGCGCGACCGCGGGGTGCGGGCGGTGCGGCAGGCCCGCGCCCTGCTCGGCTTCAGCCTGCCCCAGAGCCTCACGGCGGCGGCCTTCAAGCTGAACCTCGCGATGGACGTGCTCATGCTCGCCTGGCTGTCCGACAGCGAGCAGGTGGGGCTCTACTTCGTCGCCACCTCGCTGGCCTCGATCGGCTCGGTGCCGGGCAACGCGATCATCACGATGTTCAACCCGGTGATCTCCGAGCTGGTCTACGCCGGCGAGACGCGGCGTCTCGACGCCCTGCTCAAGGTCGTCACCCGCTGGCTGGTCATCCTGGCGCTGCCCTTCTACCTGGTCCTCGCCCTGGCGCCGGGAGCGGTCCTGGCCCTCTACGACCGCGCCTACGCGGTGGCGGCCGGGCCGCTGGTGGTGCTCGCCCTGGGGCAGGTGGTGCACACGGCCTGCCTGCCGGCCTCGCAGCTCATCCCCATGTCGGGCCGGTCCCTGCTCAACCTGGTCAACGGGCTGGTGGCCCTGGGCCTCAACGTCGCGCTCAACGCCCTGCTGATCCCGCGCCTGGGCAGCCTCGGCGCGGCGCTGGCCACCGGCGGCACCCTGGCGGCCTGGTCCCTGTGGCGGGTCGCCGAGGTGTGGTGGCTGCTGCGCTGCTTTCCCTTCGACCGCCGGGCGGCGGGCCTGGTGGCCCTGGGGGCGGCCGGGGCCGCCGGCGTGGCCGTCGCCGCCGCGGGCTGGGGGCGGCTGGCGGGCGCCCTGCTCCTCGCCGGCCTGCTCGTCGGCGTGGCCTGGTGGCGGCGCACCCCCGAGGACGACGCGGTGCTCGGGCGCATCCTCGCCCGCATCGGGAGGCGATTCCGGGGTCAGCGCCGGCGGTAGCCGCGCAGGCGCCGCTGGACCTTCCACTCGTCGAGGACGTAGGGCGCGAAGCGCAGGTCGTCGAGGATGCGCGGCCCCATGCGCCGGGGCTCCTGGAGGAAGCGCCACACCCACTCGACGCCGAGCTTGCGGAAGGGGCGCGGGGCGCGGCTGGTGATGCCGGCGCGGATGTCGAAGGCCCCGCCGACCCCCATGACGAAGGGCACGCGCAGCTCGTCGCGGTGGCGCTCGACGAACTGCTCCTTCTTGGGGCTGGAGATCGCGATGAGGATGATGTCGGCCTCGCTGTCGTTGATCTGGCGGACGATTTCGGGCTCGTCCTCCTCCGAGAAGTAGCCGTTGCGGGTGCCGACGATGCGGATGCCCGGGTGGTCGCGCTCGATGTTGCGGGCGGCGGCCCGGACGCTTTCCTCCTTCGCGCCGAGCATGAAGATGCGGTAGCCCTTGCGGGCGGCGACGGGCAGGAGCGCGTCCATGATGTCGACGCTGGGCACCCGGGCCGGCAGCGGGTCGCCGAACAGCCGGCTGAGCCAGACCACGGGCTGCCCGTCGGCGGTGATCTGGTCGCAGCGCAGGATGATGCGCTCGAACTCGGGCTCGCGCTTCATCTTGAGGAGCTGGTCGAGGTTGACGCCGACGCTCTGGAAGAGGCCGTCGCGGCGGGCGATGGCGTCCTCGACCTGGGCGACGGCCTGCTCGAGGGTGACCCGCTCGAAGGGCACCCCGAACATCACGACGCGATCGTGCTCCTGGCGCAGTCGTCCCGCCATCGCTCGGCTCCTCAGGCCTCCTGGCCGTCCTGCTCGACCGTCATCTCGCGCACGGCGCTGCTCACGCCGGGGCCGAAGGCGGCGGCGGCGTCGATGCGATCCCAGTTGTCGCGGAACCACCGGAGCGTCTGCTCCAGGCCGTCCTCGAAGCGGGTGTTCGGCTCGTAGCCGATGAGGGTGTTCGCCCGCTCGACGCTGGCCCGCAGGCGCGACTTCGTGTCCCACTTGCGGCGGCTGGCCCAGCGGATGCCCGCCTTGTTGCCGGTGGCGGCGTTGATCGTCTCGGCGAGATCCTTGATGCGCGTCTCGCGGCCGCTGGCGAGGTTGAACTCCTGGCCGATGGCCGACTCGAGGACGCCGGCCCGCATCAGCCCGTTGACGATGTCGCCGACGAAGGTGAAGTCGCGGGTCTCCTCGCCCGTGCCGGTGATCGGCAGGGGCAGGCCCTTCATCGCCCAGTAGATGAAGTTGGGGATCACGTTGCGGTACTGGCCCGGGACCTCGCCGGGGCCGTAGGAGTTGAAGAAGCGCGTCTTGACCACCGGCAGCTCGTGGTGGTGCCAGAAGAAGTTGGCGTACAGCTCGCCGAGCATCTTGGTGATCTGGTAGGGCGTCGACAGGTGCATGCTCATGAACTCCTCCTTGAGGGGGAGCGGAGCCGCGCTGCCGTAGATCGAGCAGCCGCTCGAGGCGTAGACGAAGCGCTCGATGCCCTGGAGGACGCTGTACTCCATGAGCCGCAGGGTGCCCATGCCGTTGACCATGAGGTCGTTTTCGGGGTGGTCCACCGAGTTCTGGTTGGCGAAGAAGGCGGCGAGGTGGAAGACGATGTGCGGCCGCTCGAAGAAGACGCGCTTGATCTTCACCTCGTCGAGGATGTCGCCCTCGACGAACATCACGTTGGGGAGGCTCGGGACGTTCCACCGGGGCGAGGCGACGAGGTTGTCGAGGACGATGACCCGCTCGGCCACCCGGGCGACGGCGCGGGTGAGGTTGGAGCCGATGGCGCCGGCGCCGCCGGTGATCAGGACGGTCTTGCCGGCGTAGGCGGTGGCGGGGTCGTAGTCGATGGACATGGCTGCTCCCTGGAATGGACCGCGCGGGGCGGGCTCGGGTGGCTCGGCGGTGTCTTTCCGTCGGGAAGGCGGCTATCCCGAGGGCCCGGCGGCGGCACCTCGCCGGGACGAACCGGGACGGGAGGGCCCCGCGCGATTAGAGCGGCGGGCATGGCGCGCTTCGAGGGACCGCTGTTCGTCGTCGGGATGCCCCGCTCCGGCACCAAGCTGCTGCGGGGGCTGCTCAACGGCCACCCCGACATCGGCATCCCGCCGGCCGAGACCGAGTTCCTGCCGGACTGGGCCCGGCGGTGGTCGGACTGGGGCGACCTGTCCCGCCCCGAGACCTTTCGCCGCTTCTACGCCTGGGCGACGCGCTCGCCCTACTTCACCTGGCTGTCCGAGGAGCACGGCCGGCGCGTGGGCGCGGAGGAGTGGTACGACGAGATCGCGCGCCTCGGGCGGGGTTTCGACCTGCCGGCCGTCTTCGAGGCCCTGGTCCGGCTCGACGGAGCGGTGCCCGACGGCGGGGTGTGGGGCGACAAGTCGCCGGGCTACATCGCCCACCTGCCGCTGCTGCGCGAGCTCTTCCCCGGCGCCCGGGCGGTGCACATCGTCCGCGACGTGCGCGACTACTGCCTCAGCATCCGGCGGGCCTGGGGCAAGAACCCCCTGCGCGCCGCCCAGCGCTGGGCCGACCGGGTGGGGGCCGCCCTCGACGCCCGGGAGGACTGGGGCGAGGACCTCCTCGTCGTGCGCTACGAGGACCTCATCGCCGACCCGGAGCCGGTGCTCCGGCGGATCTGCGCCCTGGTCGAGCGGCCCTTCGACCCGGCGATGCTCGAGCTGCGGCGGCCGACCGAGAACATCGGCGACGCCGCCGGGGCGCGGGGCATCAAGTCCGACAACGCCGGCAAGTACCGGAGCCGCATGGACCCGGCCCTGCGGGAGCGCGTCGAGCGCATCGCCGGCGCCGTGCTGGCCCGGGCCGGCTACCCCACCGACTTCCCCGAGGGGGCCGAGCGCCTTCCGCCCCGGCGCATGTTCGCCTACCAGCTCGCCGACGGCCTGAACCTCGTGCGCGGGGACGTGGCGAGCCGGGGGCTGGTCGGGGCCCTGCGGTTTCGCTGGCGCACCTTTCGCGAGAGCGGGAGCTGGGAGCGCCTGCGGTAGGAATGCCGCTCAGCCCCCGTCTTCCTCCAGGGCCTCGGCCTCGGCGCGGAGGCGGGCGGCGGCGGCGGCGTCCCCCGCGTCCTCGGCGAGGGCGGCGAGCAGGCGGCGGGCGGCGGCGCGGCGCTCCGGGTCCTCGCCGGCCTCCGCGAGGGCGAGCGCCTCGGCGGCGGCGGCCCGGGCGCCCTCGGCGTCGCCGCAGGCCCGGGCGGCGGCGGCGAGCAGCTCGAGGGCCACGCCCCGGGAGTGGGGGCCGAGGCGCTCGGCGATGCCGGCGGCGCGCTCGGCGTGGTAGCGCGCCTGCTCGGGGCCGCCGAGGGCCGGGTCGGCGAGGGCGGCCCGGGCGAGGCCCTGGTGGGCGGCCTTGCGGTCCTGGGGGCCGGCGTCGGGGTCGGCGAGGATCGCCCGGCACAGCGCCGCCGACTCGGCGATCCGGCCGGCGGCCCGGAGCAGGTCGGCGAGCATCCAGCGGTGGCTGGCGAGGGTGTAGCCGGGGCCGCCGCGATCCCCGGCGGCCTCCTCCAGCGCCAGCGCCTCCTCGGCGTCGGCCAGCGCCCCGGCGAGGTCGCCGGCGGCCTGCCTGAGCCGAGCCCGCTCGTGCAGCAGGCCGGCGCGCCAGCCGGCCCGTCCCCGGGCCTCCAGCCAGCGCAGGCCGTCCTCGACCACCGCCCGCGCCCGGTCCGCCGGGATGGCCGGGTGGCGCCGGGCGACCTGGGCCCACTCCATCCACGCGCTGGCGACGGCCTCCTCGGCGGAGGGGTCCAGGTCCGGGGCGTCGGGTCCCAGGGCCCGGGCGAGGACGGCCGAGGCCCGGGCCAGCGCCTCGTCGAGGCGACCGGCCATGCGAAGGGCCACCGCCTCGGCCTCCAGCGCCCGGATCTCGAGATCGGCGGCCTCGATGCGCTCGGCCTCGGCCCGCGCCCGGCGCGCGGCGGCGAGCTGCTCGCCCCAGCGGCCGGCCTGGTGGTGGTTCCAGGCCTCGTCGAGGAGCGAGCGCGCCACGAGGCGGTCGAGGCCGCGGGGGCTCACCGGGCCTCTCCTTCCAGGCCGCGGAGGAGCACGCGGGCGAGGGTGGCGAGGAGGCGGGCGCGATCGGCGGGATCGCGGCGGTGCGCGTGCGGGCCTTCGAGCCGGCGGAGCTGCCGGCGGTGCTCGTCGAGGGCCGCCGCGCCCGGGCCCGCCGCGACCTCGACGCCCTCGCCGCCGCCCTGCCCGGCGCCCTGGCCGACGCGGCGGCGGGGGTCGCCGGCACGGCCCGTCCGCGCCTCTTCCTCGACCCGCGCCACCCCCTCGTCGAGGCCCTCGGACGGGCGGCCGAGGCCGGTCGCTTCGAGGCGGTGGACGAGGCCCTGCTCCTGCTGGACGACCAGGCCGCCCTCCTCGCCGGGCACCACCGCGATCCCGCCGATCGCGCCCGCCTCCTCGCCACCCTCGCCCGCGCGCTCCTCCGCGGCCTGGAAGGAGAGGCCCGGTGAGCCCCCGCGGCCTCGACCGCCTCGTGGCGCGCTCGCTCCTCGACGAGGCCTGGAACCACCACCAGGCCGGCCGCTGGGGCGAGCAGCTCGCC
>WGAH01000676.1 GCA_015489145.1 Deltaproteobacteria bacterium | reverse complement strand
GTCCTACCTGTTCGCCGAGCTGGTCGACATCGAGCTGGACCCGGACCGCGGCCTCGCCCTCGCCGTCGGCCAGGGCGGGCTGGTCACGGTGGACGTCTCCGACCCCGAGGCGCCGGCCTTCCTCGGCAGCGTGGGCCAGGCCGGCGAGGGATCGCGCTTCCACCGCCTCGCCCTCGGCGAGGACGGCCGCGTCTACGTCACCCACCGCGACCAGGGCCTCTGGGTCGTCGACACCGCCGACCCGGCGAACCCGGGCCTCGGGTGGAGCACGAGCGAGGCGAACCTGAGCGGCCTGGCCCGGCAGGGCGACGTGCTGTGGGTGACCACGCACGCGGGCGAACTCGTCACCTTCGACCTGTCCGACCCCGACGCCCCCGCCGAGCTCGGCCGCGTCGACGGGCTCGGCAACCCCTGGCTGCCGCTCGCGGCCGGCGACCGGCTCTACATCGCCGACAACACCCTCGGCATCGGCGTGGTGGACGTCTCCGACCCGCGGGCCCCGGCCCTGCTCGGCACGGTGGAGGCCGCCGGGGGCGTGCAGGACCTCGCCCTGTCCGAGGACGGCTCCACGCTCTACGCCGCCGTCGGCAGCGCCGGCATCGAGGTCTTCTCCCTCGACGATCCCGACGCCCCGGCCAGCGCCGGCACGGTGAACCTCCACTACGCGGTCATCTCGGTCGCCGTGGACGGCGACACCCTGTGGGCGGCGGACCAGCAGGACGTGGTGGCCCTCGACATCGGCGATCCCCGCGCCCCGGTCGTCCGAAACACGCGCCAGACCGAGCAGTGGGCCATGCACCTCGCCGCGAGCGGAGGGGTGGCCTGGGTCGCCGACTGGGCCTGGGTGGAGGGCTACCGGCTGCTCGACGGGGTGACCGCCCCCGACGCCGACCCCTCCACCGGGCAGCTCTTCCTGGCCGACGACGGCGGCACCGCCACCTTCGAGCTGGCCAACCTCGGCTCGGCGCCCCTCGCCATCCTCGGGGCGAGCGCCGACGACGATCGCCTGTCCCTGGAAGCCGACCGCCTGACGGTGGAGCCGGGCGAGAGCGCCGCCCTCCGCCTGAGCTACGCCGGCGGGGGCGGCCTGGAGGCCACCCTGTGCCTGGCCACCGACGACCCGGACGAGCCCACCCAGGAGATCGCCGTCGTGGACGGCGCCTCGGGTGACGGCCTCGGGCTCGGCAGCCCCGCGCCGGACTTCACCCTCTCCGGGCTCGACGGCCGGAGCTACACCCTGAGCGAGCAGCTCGGCCGACCCGTCGTCCTCGCCTACTTCGCGACCTGGTGACCCCAGTGCCCGTCCGAGGTCTCGGACATCGAGCACACGATCTGGCGGGAGTACGGCGAC
Source organism: Deltaproteobacteria bacterium (assembly GCA_015489145.1). Classification (GTDB taxonomy): domain Bacteria; phylum Myxococcota_A; class UBA796; order UBA796; family UBA2385; genus S143-5. The sequence goes on along the minus strand of WGAH01000676.1, from coordinate 661 downwards.
GACGGCGTGGTCGTCTGGGGCATCGCCTCGATGGAGCCCGCCGAGACGGTGGCCACCTTCGTCGAGCAGTACGGCATCACCTTCCCGGTGCTCCTCGACGAGGACGGCTCGGTCAACACGACCTACGCCCAGGCGATGGCCTTCCCCAGCGCCGCCTACCCGCAGGACTGGGTGATCGGCACCGACGGCACCGTGGTCTACATGAACAACGGCTTCGAGCCCGACGCGATGATCACCGCCATCGAGAACGAGCTGGACTGACGGCCGGCGACCGACCTCAACCCGGCGGCGGCGGGTCCGATGGGAGGCCCATGAAGCGCCTGCTCCTCGCGGTCCTCGTCGCCCTCCCCGCCCCCGCCCTCGGCGGGGAGGACGCGGCGAGGACCTCCGAGAATACCGACGGGAGCGACGTCCCGGACGAGGCCCCCGCCGGGGAGGACGGGGACTCCGCCCCGGAGGCCGCCGCCGGCTCCGCCCTGCCGGCGGCGCCGCTGGTCGCGCCCGCCGAGGCGCCGGGCCTCGCCAGCGTCAAGAAGAAGGCGCGCCGCCGCCCGGCCGCCGACCCCGACGCCGTGCCTCCGGAGCTGCGCGAGAAGGGCCGCGACCGCCGCCGGGCCCGCCGGGAGCTGAAGCGCGAGGCCCGCGAGGCCCGCGCTCGGCC
>WGAH01000675.1 GCA_015489145.1 Deltaproteobacteria bacterium | reverse complement strand
GGTGCGCAACGCCGTGGTCGCCGACGACCTGGTCGTCGTCTCCTCCAACGGCGGCGTCAACTTCTGGATCGGCAACAACCCGGCCGCCACCGGCGCCTTCGCCCCGCCCGCCGACGGCGACCCCCGGTGGGCCAGCCACCTCGAAGCCTCCTCGCGGCGGGCCGCCGAGGCCGAGGCGGGCCGGCCGCTCCGGCCCTCGGAGGTGTCGCGGCACTTCGCCCGCAAGGCCGCGGCCTGGATCCTCCGAAACCCCGGCGACTGGCTGCGCCTGGTCGGGCGACGCCTCCGCCTGCTCGGCGCCGCCTACGAGATCCCCAACCACATGGACTTCTCCTTCGTCGCGAGGCGCTCCTTCCTGCTGCGCTGGCTCCCGGCGCGGTGGTGGCTGGTGTTCCCGCTGGGGCTCGCCGGGATGCTGCTGGGGCGGCGGCGGCCGGAGGCGCGGGCGGCGGCGGGAATGGTCGCGGTCTACCTCGGCTCCGTCGTCCTCCTGTTCTTCGTCACCGGGCGCTACCGCCACCCGGTCTTCCCCCTGCTGGCGGCCCTGGGGGCGGCGGCGCCGGGCTGGCTGGTCGAGGCCTGGCGGTCGGGGGCCCGCCGCCGGGCGGTCGTCGCCGCCGGGGTCGGGCTGGCCGCCCTCGGGCTGGCGGCCTGGCCCGCGCCGGCCGGCGTGCGGGTGGGGCCGGCCTACTCCTGGCACCACCTCGCCCGGGTCCACGAGCTCCGCGGCGAGGCGGGGGCCGCGGTCGAGGCCTGGGAGCGCGCCGTCGAGGCCGAGCCCGGCAACTCCTTCCTGTGGAACGGCCTCGGGGTGGCGCGGGCCCGGGTCGGCGACGACGCCGGGGCGGTGGCGGCCCTGGAACGGGCGACGGTCCTGGCCCCCGACGACCCGGAGGCGCGCGCCAACCTCGCCCTGGCCCTGGCCCGGGCCGGGCGCGCCGAGGCCGCCGCCCGGGCGGTGCGCGAGGCCACGGCCCTCGACCCGGCGGACCCGGCCGTCCTCGCCACCTGCGCCGCGGCCCTGCACCTCGCCGGCGACCCCGACGGCGCCGCCCTCCTCGCCCGCCGGCTGACGCGGCTCGCGCCGGAGCTGCCCGCCGGCTGGCTGCGCCTCGCCTCCGCGCTGGAGGACGCCGGGCGGGCGGAGGAGGCCCTCGCCGCCTGGCGCGAGGCCCTCGCCCGGGGGGCCGTCACCCCCGACACCGCCCGGCGACACATCGCGCGCCTGGAGGGGGGGCGCTGAGGGCGCCCCGACCGGCGGTTCGTTTTCGTCTCTCGCCGCCCGGTCGCCAACCCTCGACCGCCACCCCCTCCGGCGACGATTCCTGACGACGAGAACCCGCGAATGACCTGCGACAAGGACCGATTCGACTCGCGTCCGGCCCGGCGGGTCCGACGATAGGGTGGAGATCCCCCCTCCACCTCGACGGGGCCGCGATGTTCGCCCTCGCCCTGCTCGCCCACGCGGCCGCCGCCGGCACCATCGTCGGCTCGAAGCACGACCTCTACACGGTCTGGTACAACGGGCCGCACAGCTCGTCCCTCAACCAGTACGCCGAGGTCTGCGTCTACTGCCACACGCCCCACCAGGGCAACAGCGACGCGGCGATGGACGGCGTGCCGCTCTGGAACCGCGTCACCCCGTCGAGCAGCTACACCCTGTACTCCAGCCCCACCCTGGACAGCTCGCCGGGCTCGCCGGGGGGCTACTCCCTGGCCTGCCTGTCCTGCCACGACGGCACCCTGGCAGTCGACCGCGTCGTCAACGCGCCGGGCTCGGGACCCAACCTCACCGGCCCCTGGGCCTCCACCGTCGGCCCCTGGTTCAGCTTCAACGAGGCCAAGGACCACTGGGTGCTCGGGCCCACGGGCGGCTCCGACCCGGCCTGCGGCTTCTGCCACGACGGCGATCCCGCCCACCAGCAGGCCCACGCCTTCATCGGCACCGACCTGTCCGACGACCACCCGGTGTCGCTGACCTACCCGACCTCCTCGGTCGACCCGGCCTTCAACACCCCCCCCGACCCGACGGAGGGCTGGTCCGACGTGCCCCTGTTCGCCGGGCGCGTCGAGTGCCCGACCTGCCACGACCCCCACGACCCCGACCGGGCGCCCTTCCTCCGCGTGGACAACAGCGGCAGCGCCCTCTGCCTGACCTGCCACGTCAAGTAGGCGACGCTACCAGTCCGCGTCCTCCAGGCGGGCCTCGCCGGGGTGGAGGGCGGCCAGCCAGTCCCAGGCGCCGCCGACCCGCGCCGGGTGCCGGGCCGCCGCCCAGGCCCGCGCCGCGTCGAGGGAGTCGAGGCGGATCATGCGGGTCGCGCCGCCCTCGTGGACGAGGAGGGCCACGGGGATGTCGGGATCGGCGCGAAAGCGGTCCGGGTCCTGCCCCTGGAGCACGGCGGCGAGCACCACGGCGGCGGGGTCGATGCCCTCGGGGCGGTCCATCCAGGCGCCGTCCACCCGCACGGGGCCCGGCTCGGCGGCGAGCTGCCGGGCGAGGGCGTCGGCGCGGGCCAGGGCGCCGGGCTGCGGGCCCACCACGGTCAGCCCCCACCAGGCGCGGGCGACGAGGGCGGCGGCGAGGAGGGGCAGGGGCCGGGG
>WGAH01000674.1 GCA_015489145.1 Deltaproteobacteria bacterium | reverse complement strand
GTATAAGAGACAGCTCCGGCTGCGCCCGGACCTGGCCGCCGCCCGCCGCCAGCTCGCCGGGCTGCTGCTGGAGGCGCGGCGCTGGGACGAGGCCCGGGCCGAGCTGCGCCGTCTCCTCGCCGGGCGCCCCGACGACCCGGGACTCCTCGCCGACCTCGCCACGGCGCTCCTCGGGCTGGGCGAGGCGGAGGCGGCCGAGGCGCGGGCCGATGCGGCGCTGGCCGCCGATCCCCCCGAGCCGGTGCGGGCGGCGGCCCTGCGGGCGCGCGGGGTGGCGCGGCGGCGACGGGGGGACCTGGCGGCGGCGACGGACCTGCGGGCCGCGGTGGCCCTCGACCCCGAGGACCGCTGGGCGTGGACGGAGCTGGGCGACGTGCTGGCGCTGGCGGGAGACGGGGAGGCTGCCGCCGAGGCCTGGCGGCGAGGGCTGCCGGAGCCGGCCGCCGCCTGCGCCCTCGGGAGCTGGCTCGCCGAGCGGGGCGAGGCGGACGAGGCCCTGGCGCTGATCCGGCACGCGCTGGAGGCCGCGCCCGACGAGCCGGCGTACCTCCAGGCCCTCGCCGACCTGCTCTGGCACCACCCCGACCCGCCGGCCGACCTCGGCCCCGTGCTCCTCCGCGCCCTGGCCTGCGAGGCCGTGGACGCCAGCCGCCTCGACCGGGCGGTGCGGCGGGTGCTCGCGGCGGACCCGGCCTGGGCGGCGGCGCTGGCCGGCGACGGGCCCGCCGACGCCGCATCGGCCCGGGCGCTCCTCGATCACCCGCTCGCCCGCCCGTGGATCGAGCGCTGCCTCGTCCGCGACCCGCGCTTCGACGCGGTCCTCGCGCGGTGCCGCGACGCGCTCCTCGCCGAGCCGGAGGGCGCGCTGCCGCACCTCGCCGCCCTGGCGGTGCAGGCCTGGTGGGTGGAGCACCGCTGGCCGCCGCCCCCGACGGCCCCGAAACCCGCCGACGACCCCACGGCCCTGGCGGCGGCGGCGACGACGGGTCCCCCGGCCCTGCCGGAAGCGGCGGCGTGGAATCACCCGGCGCTGGCGACCCTGCGGCGGGTGGCCCTCGACGACCCCCGGGAGGCGCGGCGGCTGGCGGCGGCGATGCCCGTGATCGCCCTGAGCGAGGACGCCGTCTCGCGGGCGGTGCGCGCGCAGTACGAGGCGCACCCCTACCCGCGCCTCGTCTCGATCCAGCGCCGCGCGCCCGAGCCCCTCGACCGGCTGCTGCGGCGGCGCTTCCCCCACCTCCGCGCGCCGGTGACGCCCCGGCCGCGGGTGCTGGTGGCCGGGTGCGGCACCGGCCAGCACGCGCTCACGGTGGCGACCACCCTGGCCCACGCCGAGGTGCTGGCGGTGGACCTCAGCCGGGCGAGCCTCGGGCGGGCGGCCCTGGAGGCGCGCCGGCACGGCCTCGACGTGCGCTTCGCCCAGGCCGACATCCTGGCCCTCGACGGCTGGGAGGAGCGCTTCGACCACGTCGAGGCCGTGGGCGTGCTGCACCACCTCGACGAGCCCCTCCGGGGGTGGCGGGTGCTCGTGGAGCTGCTGCGCCCCGGCGGCACGATGCGGGTCGGGCTCTACAGCGAGCGGGGGCGGAGCGAGGTGGTGGCGGCGCGGCGGCTGGCGGCGGAGCGCGGCTGGACCCCCGACGCCGCCGGCCTGGCGAGGGCGCGGGCCGAGCTGCTCGCGCTGCCGCCGGACCACCCGGCGCGGGGGGTGGTGGCCTCGCCGGACTTCCCGACGCCGAGCGGGCTGCGCGACCTCGTGCTCCACGCCCGGGAGCACCGCTTCCACCCCCGCGAGGTGGCCGGGATGATCGCGACCCTCGGCCTGGAGCTCCTCGGCCTGCAGCACCCCTCGCCGGTGCCGGCCCGCCTCTACCGGGAGCGGTGGCCCGACGATCCCGAGCAGCGCGACCTCGAGCGCTGGGACGCCCTGGAGGCCGACCACCCGCGCATCTTCAGCGGCATGATGATCCTGTGGTGCCGGCGCCCCGAGACCCCGTGACGCGCCGGCTTCTCGGCGCGGCCGGCTGGCTGGCGGTGCCGGCGGTCCTCCTGCGCTCCGCCCTTCGGCCCGGGTGGTTGCCGGGACCGCGCGTGAGCGAGGCCTGGGGGCACCTGTTCGCCGCCCGGCAGGTCGGGCGGTGGCTGGCGGGCGAGGCGCCGCCGGGATGGAGCGACCTGCTGCACTGGCCGGGTGGGCAGCCCTTCTGGCCGACGGACCCGGTGGTCGCCGCGCCCCAGGCGCTGCTGGCCGCGGCGGTCGGGGACGCGGCGGCGCTCGCGCTCGTCCTGCTGCTGCTCCTGGGACTGGCCGGGTGGGCCACCGCGCGCCTCGCCCGGCAGGCCGGGGCGGGAGCCGTGCCCGCCGCGGCGGCCGGTCTCGCCGTGCAGCTCTGGCCCTACCTCCTCCGAAACGCGCACGACGTCGTGGTGGAGATGGTCGCCCTCGGCTTCGTGCCCCTGGCGGCCAGCGCCCTGCTGGCGGCCTGGCGGGCGCCCACCCCGCGGCGGTTGGCCGGGGCCGGCCTCGGGGTGCTCCTGCTGGCCGGGGCGAGCCCCTACCTGGCGGTGTACCTCGGTCTCGCGCTCCTCGGCTTCCTGCTCACCCGGCCGCGGCGGTGGCGGCGGGGGCTGGCGATCCTGGTCGCGGCGGGCCTCGGCGCGGGCATCGCGGCGGCCCCGCTCGTCGCCGCCGAGCGCGGACCCCACGGCCGCCTCGGGGAGCGCTACCGGGGCGGCTACAGCGTCGCGCCGCCGCGCCTGGTCGACGGCGAGGGACGACCGGCCGCCCCCTCGCCGGGAGCGCGGCGGCGCGTCGGGGCGGGGGGCGCCGGCGCGCCCGCGGGACGGCGCGACGCCCGGCCGGAGGCGGCAGGGGCCCCGGCCGCCTC
>WGAH01000673.1 GCA_015489145.1 Deltaproteobacteria bacterium | reverse complement strand
TCACCGGCCTGCTCGCCGCCTGGGTCACCGCCAGCGCCCGCTCGCTCCCGCTCCGGGGCACCCCCGTTGCCGGCGCTCCCGACGTGCTCCTCGTCACCTTCGACACGACCCGCGCCGACCACGTCGCCGCCACCGGGGCCCCGGCGCCGGCCTGGCTCCACGGCCGGGCGGTGCAGACCCCGAACCTCGACCGGCTGGCCGCCGAGGGCGCGCGCTTCACGCGGGCCTTCGCGCAGATCCCCGTCACCGGGCCCAGCCACACCACGATTCTCAGCGGGCTGGCCCCCTGGGAGCACGGCAACCTCCTCAACGGCGTGCCCGTGCCCGATGACGTGCCGCTTCTCGCCGAGGCCTTTCGCGCCGCCGGCTACCGCACGGCCGCCTTCGTCAGCGCCTACGTGCTGGACAGCTCCATTCACCTCGACCGCGGCTTCGACGTCTACGACGACGACTTCGGCTGGCTGCCGGGCTGGTCGGTCAGCCTGCCCGGCCGGGTGGTGCGCGCCGTCGCCCGCCACCTGAGCCCCGACGAGGTGCTCGAGCGCCGGGCCGACCGCACGGTGGACGCCGCCCTGCGGTGGATGGCCGCCCAGCCCGAGGACGCCCCGCGCTTCGTGTGGGTCCACCTGTTCGATCCCCACGGCCCCTACACCCCGCCGCCGCCCTGGGACACCGCCTACTACGAGGGCGACCCCCGCGACCCGGCCCACACGAGCATGGCCCGGGCCACCGACATCGCCAGCTACCTCCTGCCCTACCTCGAGGGCATCACCGACGCCGACTGGGTGCGGGCGCAGTACGCCGGCGAGATCAGCTACGCCGACCAGGAATTCGGGCGCCTGCTCGACGCCCTCGACGCCTCGGGGCGCGCCGACCACACCCTCGTCGCCGCCATGGCCGACCACGGCGAGAGCCTCGGCGAGCACGGCGTCTGGTTCAACCACGGCGGCGACCTCTACGAGGCGGCCACCCACGTCCCCCTGGTGCTGCGCCTGCCCGGCGAGGTGCCCGCCGGCGCGGTGGTGGACGACCCGGTGGAGCTCACCGACGTCGCGCCCACCATCGCCGAGCTGGTGGGGCTGAAGCTCCCCGGCCCCGTCGGCGGGCGCTCGCTGGCGCCGGCGATCTTCGGCGGAAAGGGGCGTCCCTTCGCCCGGTCGATGTGCTTCGACCGCGAGGCGAACCTCCGGGGGCGCGAGCGCGGCGAGATCGACCGGCCGACCTGGCGCATGGTGGCGATTCGCGGGCCGGATTCCCGCTTCGTCTACCGGGAGGCGCCCGGCACCGGCGAGGTGTTCTACGACCTCGCCGCCGACCCCCTGGAGCGGGAGCCCGCCGCCCTCGACCCGGCCCTGGCCGAGACGCTGCGGGGCATCGCCCGGGGCCTGCTCGACCACATGGACGCCGAGGACGTGCAGCGCTCCGGCGCCGACCTCGACCCGGCGACGGCGGCGAAGCTCAAGGCCCTGGGGTACGTCGAGTGACCGGCGGCATCGCGGGAGGGGCGACGGCGAAAACGCCGGGGAGGCGCGCGTGATCTTCGGGGAGGGCCGCTGGAAGGACGCCTATCGCCGCGTGGTGTGGGGGCCGGGGCGCGCCGCCCTCGAGCGCCTGCCCCCGCCCTGGGAGAGCCACGCGGTGCGGGGGCTCGGGCGCCTCGCCGCCGCCGGGGCCCGGGGCAAGCGCGCGGCCCTGCGGGCCAACCTCGCCCGCGCCTTCCCCGACCGGCCGGAAGCCGAGCTCGACGCCATCGCCCGGCAGGCCTTCGCCGCCCACTTCTCCAACCAGTACGCCAGCTTCTCCTTCGCCCGCTGCACCCGCGAGACCTGGCGCCGCTACCTGCGCTTCGAGGGGCTGGAACGCCTCGAGGCCCTGCGCGGGCGCGGCGTGGTCCTCGTCCACCCGCACATGGGGCCGGCGCAGCTCCCGCTGCACGTGCTCGGGCTCCTCGGCTGGCCGATGCACCAGGTCGGCGGCGGGCGCGTCACCCTGGTCGACCTGTCGCCCACGGGTCGGTGGGCCGCCGAGCAGCGCCGCCGCCTCGAGGGCCGCCTCGCCGCCACCCTGCACGACGGCCGGGGCTACCTGCGCCCGCTGCTGCGGGTGCTCGCCGACGGCGGCGTGGTGATGACCGCCGGCGACGCCACCGGCGGCGGCGAGGAGCTCGGCCGGCGCGCGGTCCGCACCGTGCTGGGCCAGCCGATGCCGATCCCGGTGGGTGCCGCCTGGATGGCCCTGCGCGGCCGCGCCCCCCTCCTCACCCTGGTCTGCCACCGCAACCCCGCCGGCCTCCGTCCGCCCTTCGTCGCCGAGATCGGCCCCGAGATCCCGCTCCTCCGCGACCGCCCCCTGCGCGCCGCCCTCGACGACGCCGCCGACCGCCTCGCCGCCTGGCTCGACGGCGCCCTGCGCGCCTGGCCCGGCGACTGGCACTTCTGGGACGGCTTCCGGCCCGGCGGCCTGCTGGCCCCGGAGCCGCCGGCGTCGTAGAAGGCCCCTGCCGCCCCGGCCTCGCCGGATAGGACATCGCCGTGCGCTACCGCATCCCGGCCGCCCTGCTGTTCGCGGGCCTGCTGCTGCTTCCCACCGCCCTGGTCGCCGCCTGGGGGGCCTGGACGAACCCCTGGTTCCTCGACGACGCCGCCTCCTTCTTCTTCCTGGCGGTGCTGCCGCCCCTGGTCGTCGGGGGCGCCCTCGGCGCGGCGGTGGGGCGCGGAAGGGGCGGTGGCGCCCTGCTCCTGGTCGAGGCCCTGCTCATCGGCGCCGCCTGGATGCGGCCGAAGCCGGGCCCGGTCCACCCGAAGCTGCTGGTCTTCGGCATCGACGGGGCCACCTGGAACGTGGCCGACCGGCTGTCGCTGCCGGCGCTGCAGGGCATCCAGCAGCGGGGGAGCTGGACGGTGCTCCGCAGCGAGGAGCCGATGTTCTCGCCGCTGCTGTGGACGACGATGGCCACCGGCGAGCACCCGGACCAGCACGGCATTCGCGGCTTCCGCACGCGCTCCGACCAGGTTCGCGCCGCCCGCTTCTGGGAGGTCGCCGCCGACGCCGGCATGGCGGTGGGCGTCTACAAGTGGCTCGTGACCTGGCCGCCGCGCAGCTTCGCCAGCGGCGGCTTCGTCGTGCCGGCCTGGCTCGCGCCCACGCCCGAGACCTGGCCCGAGGAGTACCGCTTCATCAAGGAGCTGGAACTCGCCCGCCGCCTCCACCGGCGCAAGCTCGCGAACCCCCGCCCCGCCTGGCGCCTCGCCCTCGACGGCATCCCCCACGGGCTGCGGTGGTCGACGCTGGCGCAGGCGCTCGTCATGCAGCTGAGCGACGCCGTGCACCCCCTGCCGCCGCTGGCCCGGGCCTGGCGCCTCCAGCTCCTGCGCGTCTGGATGGACCGCGACGTGTTCATCGCGGCGCTCCACGAGCGCGAGCCCGCCGTGGCGACCTTCACCACCTACGCCACCGACGCCCTCGGCCACACCCACTGGGCCCTCATGGAGCGCTGCGTGCCGGCGATGGGGGGCCACCTCGACGCCGACTGTCCGTCCTACGCCCGGGCGGTGCCCGACGCCTACCGCCAGGCCGACGCGGTGCTCGGCGAGATCCTCGCCCACGTCGGCGAGGACACCACGGTCATCGTCGTGAGCGACCACGGCTTCCGCGCCGCCGAGCAGGCCGACGCCGGGCGCGCCTTCGCCCCCCTCACCGAGCGCCTCCGCGCCCGCATCGCCGCGGAGGTCGGCCCCGTCGACGTCGCCCGCCTCGGCCACAAGGTGGTGGTCACGCTCCAGGCCGAGGACCGCGACGCCGAGCGCGCCGCCCTCGAGACCTGGCTGGGCGGGCTCGTCCAGGGCTCGACCGGCGCCCCCTTCTACCGCTGGGAGGACCTGCCCGACGGGGCGGTGGGGCTGACGCTGGCGGTGGAGGAGGTGGACGAGGATCGCCTCGCCTCCGACACCGTGGGCGGCGAACCGATCGCGCGCTACGTCAAGCTGACGGAGCGGTACACCGGAGAGCACGACGGCGCCGGCATCTTCGCCGCCGCCGGCCCCGGGGTGCCGGCGCGGGGCGAGATTCCCGAGGCCGAGCTGGTGGACGTGGCGCCCACGCTGCTCGCGCTGCTCGGCCTGCCCTCCGGGCGCGACATGCCCGGCCGGGCCCTGTTCGGCGAGCGGGTGCCCCGGGTCGGCAGCCACGACGTCCTGGCCCACGCCAACCAGCCCGGGGCCGCCGGGGAGGTGGGCGAGGACGACGTGAACACCGAGGCGCTGCGCGCGATCGGCTACATCGAGTAGGCGCCGGCGGCCCCGGGCTGGTTGGCG
>WGAH01000672.1 GCA_015489145.1 Deltaproteobacteria bacterium | reverse complement strand
ATCGTGTCCTGGAGGTGGGCGTCGCCCCGCCGGCCTGCTCCCCGTCGAGGTCTGGGGGCCGCCCTCGGCGCCGCGCCGGCGGGGCGACGCCCACCTCCAGGACACGATCTGCTCCATCGTGCGCCACGGCCTCGGCTTCGCCCTCGACCCGGCCCTCGACGCCGACGTGCTCGTGGTGCCCCACGCCTGCGACTCGCTGCAGGGCCTCGGCAGCCTGCTCCTCGACCTCGCCCCGCCGGGCCGCCCGGTCCACCCGCTCTACCTGCCCCGGCGGCGCGACGAGGCCGGCATCGCCTTCCTCGCCGACGCCCTGCGGGCGCTGGGCGAGGCCCTGGCGGACACCACCGGCCGGCGCCCCGACGCCGAGGCGCTGCACGCGGCGCTGGACCGCGAGGCCGCCGCCGACGCCGTGCTCGCCGATCTCTGGGCGGCGCGGTCCGCGCTTCCCCTCGACCAGGCCGCCTTCTACGGCCTGGTCCGCAGCCGCGAGTACCTTCCCGCCGAGCGCTTCGTCGAGGTCGGCCGCGTCGCCCTCGACCGCCGGGGCGGCGAGGCGGGCGGCCGGGTGCCGGTGATGCTGTCCGGCCTGGTGCCCGAGCCCGCGGGCCTCCTCGAGATCCTCGACGACGTGGGCGCCCTGGTCGTCGCCGACGACACCGCCTGCTGCGGGCGCCGCCTGGCCCTCGGCCCCACCGCCGCCGAGGAGCCCGACCCCTGGCGACGGCAGGCCCGGCGCCTCCTCGGCGGGGCCCCCGACGCCCTCCTCGGCGATCCCATGTCCGAGCGCGCCCGCCACCTCGTCGAGCGCGCCCGCGCCGCCGGCGCCCGGGGGGTGATCTTCGCCCTGGTCAAGTTCTGCGAGCCCGAGCTGTTCTACCTGCCGCGCCTGCGCGCCGCCCTCGAGGCCGCCGGCCTGCCCTCCCAGGTCGTCGAGCTCGACATCGGCGACGCCCCCGCCGGGCAGGTGCTCACGCGCCTCGAGGCCTTCGTCGAGTCGCTGTGGGCCGGAGGTGCCGCGTGAACCCCCGCCTGCGCTACCTCGCCATGGTCCACGGCGTCGGCGCCGCCGCCCTGCGCTGGCAGCGGCTCCAGGCCGCCCGCCGCCTCGCCCGGGCGGCCCGCCGCGAGCGCCCGCACCAGGGCCCGCCCCTGCGGAGCGGCGCCCGCCTCAAGGAGCTCATCGCCCGCCACTACCTCGCCGCCCGCTACGCCCCCGGGGCGCGCCCGGTGGCCTGGGTCACCAGTGGCGCCCCCTCCGAGTTCCTCGTCGCCCTCGGCTACCACCTGCACTACCCCGAGAACCACGGGGCGATGTGCGGCATTCGCCGGGTGGCCGACGCCGACTCCGAGGTGGCCGAGCAGGCGGGCTTCTCGGTCGACCTCTGCTCCTACGCCCGCACCGACTTCGGCGCGATTCGCGGCGGCCCCTCGCCGGCCGGCGGCGTGCCCCGCCCCGACCTCCTCGTCTGCTGCACCAACATCTGCCAGACCGTCCTCTACTGGTACCAGGAGGTGGCGGCCCACTACGAGGTGCCCCTCGTCGTCATCGACACGCCCTTCCTCTACCGGGAGTCCGGTCCCACCGAGCACGACCTCGCCTTCGTCGAGCGCCAGATCGAGGAGGCGATCGCCGTGGCCGAGCGGGTGGCCCGCCGCGACCTGCGCCCCGCCGCCCTCGAGCGCACCGTGGCCCGGGCCCGCGACGCCGTCGACCTGTGGATGCGCGTGCTGGAGAGCACGCGGGCGCGGCCGGCCCCGATGACGGTCTTCGACGCCTTCATCCACCTGGCCCCCATCGTCGAGATGCGCGGCACCCCCGAGGCGGTGGACCACTACGCCGCGCTGCTCGCCGAGCTCGAGGCCCGCGCCCGCGCCGGCATCGCCGCGGTCAAGGGCGAGCGCCTGCGCCTGCTGTGGGACAACCTGCCGGTCTGGCCCCGGGTGCGCTGGCTCTCGGAGCTGCTCGCGCGGCACGGCGCCGCCCTCGTCGCCTCGACCTACACCCAGGCCTGGGGCGAGCTGCGCGACTGGATCGACCCGGCCCACCCCCTCCGCAGCGCCGCCCAGACCTACCTGCGCCCGATCCTCAACCGCGGCACCGGCCAGAAGCTCGCCGCCATGGCCGCCATGGCCCGGGACTGGCAGGCCGACGGCGCGATCCTGCACTCCGACCGCTCCTGCAAGCCCTACAGCATCGGCCAGGTCGACCAGGCCCGCCTGCTCGCCCGGGAGCACGGGGTTCCGGCGCTGCTGCTCGAAGCCGACCACAACGACACCCGGGCCTTTTCCGAGGAGCAGGCCACCACCCGCATCGAGGCCTTCCTCGAGTCCCTGGAGTCCCGCGCATGAGCCGCCCGCTCGCCCTGGCCGCGCTCCTCCTCGCCGCCCTCGCGGCGATGCCGGCCCGCGCCTCCCTCGTGAGCCGCGCCGAGCACTGCCTGGCGACCTACGACCTCCCCTGCGCCGCCGAGGCCCGCGACGCCCTGGCGGAGCGACGCCCCGACGATCCCGACAGCCTGCGCGTCCAGGCGAAGGTCGCCTTCTACGAGGGCGACTACGCCCGGGCCGTCGCCGCCCTCGACCGCCTCGACGCGCTGGGCGTCGACACCTCCGAGCTCGAGGCGCGCATGCCGGTGCGCGCCACCGCCGAGGCGGCCCGCGACTTCGTGAGCGTGCGCCGCGACGGGGTGGTGGTGCGCTTCTCGCCGGGGGTGGACCGCATCCTCGCCGACGAGGCCATAGACACCCTCGCCGCCGGCCGCCGGGCCTGCCGGGAGCTGTTCGGCGCGGTGCCGGACCACCCGATCGTCGTCGACATCTACCCCACCGCCTCGCGCTTCATCGCCGCCAGCGGCCTGCCCCCCGAGGCGGTCCGCACCACCGGCGTCGTCGCCCTGAGCAAGTGGTCGCGCCTGCTGCTGACCTCGCCCCGCGCCCTCGCCCTCGGCTACGCCTGGAAGGACACCATCGTCCACGAGTACATCCACCTCGTCGTCGCCTGGCGCACCGACGACCGGGCGCCGGTCTGGCTCCAGGAGGGCCTCGCCCGCCACTTCGAGGCCTACTGGCGCGGGCTGACCGAGGGCCACCTCCAGGCCCACGACCAGTCGCTGCTCGCCCGGGCCCTGAAGGACGACGCCTTCGTTCCCTTCGAGAAGTTCAGGCGGTCGATGGCCTACCTCGACAGCGGCGAGGAGGCGGCCCTGGCCTTCGCCCAGGTCTCGACGATGGTGCGCTTCCTCGTCGAGCGCGGCGGCCTCGGCGTGCTCCCGCGCCTGCTCGACCGGGTGCGCGACGGCGAGGAGCCCCAGGACGTGGTGGCCGATCTCGCTGGCGAACCCGACTTCGCCGCCTTCGAGGCCGACTGGCGGGCCTGGCTCGGCACGCTGCCCCTGGTGGCCGAGGAGCTCGCGCAGGTGCCGGTGGTGCTCGAGGGCGAGGGCGACGACCTCGCCAGCGACCCGCTGCTCGCCGGCCGCCCGGACCTCGCCCGCTTCGTGCGCCTCGGCGACCTGCTGCGCGAGGCGAAGCGCCCCCGGGCGGCGCTGGTCGAGTACGCCAAGGCCGAGCCGGGCGACGACGCCCCCTCGCCCCTGCTGCTGGCCCGGGAAGCGGCCTGCCACGAGGACCTCGGGGAGCTCGACGAGGCCTTGCGGCTCGTCGACCAGGGCCTGGGGCTCTACGCCGAGTTCACCCCGCTGCAGGTCGCCCGCGGCCGCCTCCTCGACGCCGCCGGCCGCACCCGCGAGGCGGTGGAGGCGTGGAAGGCCGCCCACGACCTCAACCCCTACGACCCCGAGGTGCAGCGGGCGCTGGTGGCCGACTACCAGGCCCTCGGCGAGGAGGCCCTCGCCCGCCGCCACCTCCGCTACGCCCGCATCCTCGCCACCGGCGGCGCCATCACCGAGGCCGAGGGGGAATCCCCCGGCGATCCCCCCGACGGTTCGGGGGGTTAGCAGTCCCGACCGACGGAGGGCACGCATGAGCACCGAACCCGGCAGCGCCGAGACCCCGCGGGCGGAAGCCGCCCCGCCCGACGCCGTCCCGCGCGACGACGGGGCCCTGTTCGACGCCCTCGCCGGGGTGCGCGAGCGCCTCGTCGAGGCCATCGGCAGGCGCATCGTGGGGCAGGACGCCGTCGTCGAGCAGCTCCTGGTCGCGCTCTTCGCCCGGGGCCACTGCCTGTTCGTCGGCGTCCCCGGCCTCGCCAAGACGCTGCTCGTCCAGACCACCGCCGACGCCCTGGGCCTGCGCTTCGGCCGCGTGCAGTTCACCCCCGACCTCATGCCCGCCGACATCACCGGCACCGAGGTCCTCGAGGAGGACCGCGCCACCGGCGAGCGCCGCTTCCGCTTCGTGCGCGGGCCGATCTTCACGAACCTGCTGCTGGCCGACGAGATCAACCGCACCCCGCCCAAGACCCAGGCGGCGCTGCTCCAGGCGATGCAGGAGGGTCGGGTGACCTCGGCGGGGCGCACCTGGCCCCTCGACCCGCCCTTCCTCGTCTTCGCCACCCAGAACCCCATCGAGCAGGAGGGCACCTACCCGCTGCCCGAGGCGGAGCTCGACCGCTTCATGTTCTCGGTGCGGGTCGACTACCCGGCCGAGGAC
>WGAH01000671.1 GCA_015489145.1 Deltaproteobacteria bacterium | reverse complement strand
GCCCCGCCGCGTCGCCCCCGTGGGCCGCGACCAGCGCCGCCCGCGGGTCGTCGCGAATCGCCCGGGCCCGGGCGATTCGCGACGACCCGCGGGCGGCGCTGGTCGCGGCCCACGGGGGCGACGCGGCGGGGCTGGGGCTCGAGGACCGCGGCTTCGCGGCGCTCCTCGACGCGGTGGACGCGGTGGCGGTGTGCTCGCCCTCGCCGGAGCACCCCCGGCAGGTGCGGGCGGCGCTGGAACGGGGGCGGCACGTCCTGTGCGAGTACCCGCTGGCCGGCGACGCCGGGACGGCGGCCGGGCTGCTCGCGCTGGCCCGGACGCGGCGGCGGGTGTTGCACGTGGAACACATCGAGCTGTTGGCCCCCGCCACCGGCCTTCTCGTCGAGCGCGCGGCCGGGAGGCGCCTCGTCTCGGGGCGCCTGTGGGCCCGGGCCGCCGGCGCCCCGGTGCCGAGCCGGGTCCACGCGAACCTCGCCCGCCTGCACCGCCTCGTCGCCGTGCTCGGCTGGCCGCGCCGGGCGGCGGTCCACGCGGTCGAGGCCGACCGCTTCGAGGCGACGCTGCGCTTCGGGGAGGCGCCGGTGCGCCTCGTGCTGACGGCGGGCACGCCGCGGCGCTTCACCCTCGACCTGCGCTTCGCCGACGGCGCGCTGCGCTTCGCCGGCGGAAGGCTGCGCGACTCCCGGGTCGGTGCTCCCGAGGCCGTGCCGGGTCCCGCCGGGGTCTTCGAGCGCGACCAGCGCGTGGCGAGCGCCCGCATCCTCGACGGCGCCGCGCCCTACCTCCCGGACGAGCGCCTCCTCGCGGTGCTGCGTCTCGCCGACCTCCTCGCCGCCCTCCCCCCCGGAGGCGAGGCGGAGACGGCGCGCCTGGCGCCGGCGCTCGATGCGAAGGCCGATCAGAAGGCGTAGTAGCGCACGCCCACGCGGGCCGTCGCCCCGCCGAAGACCACCGGGTAGGCGAGGTTGTCGAACCAGGTCGGGTTGCCCTCGGCGAGGCCCTGGCTCGAGGCGGCGGTGAGGAGCTGCTTGGTCTCGTCCTTCAGCCCCTGGGTCTTGACGGTCTTCGCCGCCCCCGAGGCGTTCATCTCGACGAAGATCGCGATGCCGCGCCCGGCGTGGACCTGCGTGCCGAGGCCGTAGTTCAGGCCGACGGCGCTGGTCTCGAAGCGGGCCGTGTCCTGGACGGCGCCGGGGCTCAGGTTGGTGACCGAGTAGCCGGCGACGGCGTCGGGGTCCTCCTCGATGTGGGTGGCGAGGACGTTGGAATAGGCCTCGTCCACGTCCATGCCCACGCTGAAGCCGCCCTTGAACCAGGACGCGCCGAAGTAGCCGTAGGCGAAGGTGTAGCGGCGCTTGATCGGGACCTTGACCCCGAGCGAGACCGGCACCTCCACCCAGCTCGCGTCCCAGGTGGTCTTCATGGTGCCGCCCACGTAGTCGTTGGGGTCCTCGCCCTCGATGGCGAGCAGCGCCGCGAGCTGGCCGTTGGCCGTCGCCACGTCGCCGAGGGTGCGGGACTGCTCGCCGCCGGCGACCTTGCGGGTCGAGTAGAAACCGGCCTCGACGTAGAGGGGAAAGTCGATCAGGTCGTCGAGCTCGTAGCGGAGGTCGGCGCCGAACTCGCCGCCGAGCATGGACCCGCCCTCCTGGTAGTCGGCCAGCATGTTGTAGGCGCCGCCGTCCACCTTGGAGTTGTGGGCCAGGGTCATGTTGTCGCGGTCGCTCATCAGGGCCTTGCCCGTGCCGTAGGCGAGCTGGGCCAGGGAGCTGTCGGCCACGTCGATGGAGCCGTCCTGGAGGATCGTGCTGCCGAGGCCGGCCATGTCGGGACGGATGCCGCCCGACAGCGAGATGCTCAGGCGGCGGGGCGGCGGTTCCTCGCCCTTCTTGCCGTGGCGGCCGGCGAGCGCGGTGGCCGGCAGGGCGAGCAGGGCGGCGGCGAGGCAGGCGAGGCGGGTGCGGGAAGTTCCTCGGCGCATGGGGCATCCTCCGTGGGGCGGAACCGCGGCGACGGGCCGTCGGATGGGGATTTGTACCACGGGGCACCGGGGCCGCCGCGGTAGGATCGGCGGGCCGCCGGGCCGCGCGCCCGGGGAGGCCGGGAGGCATCATGGCTGGCTCGCGCGTCGTGGCCCCGGAGGACTGGGCCGACCCCCACCCGATCTTCGCGGTGTGGGAGGTCACCCTGCGCTGCGACCAGGCCTGCGCCCACTGCGGGTCGCGGGCCGGCCTGGCCCGCCGCGTCGAGCTCGACACCGAGGGCGCGCTGGCGGTGGTCGACCAGCTCGCCGAGGTCGGGGTGCGGGAGGTGGCCCTGCTCGGGGGCGAGGCCTACCTGCGGGACGACTGGCTCACCATCGTCCGGGCGGTCCGCGAGCGGGGGATGCGCTGCTCGCTGGTCACCGCCGGGCGTCGGCTCGACGCCGAGCGCGCCCGGGGGCTGGCCGAGGCCGGGCTGGACTACCTGGCGGTGTCGGTGGACGGTCTCGCCGACGCCCACGACGAGCTGCGGGGGATTCGGGGCTCGTGGGAGGCGGCGATGGCGGCCATCGCCGCGGCGCGGGAGGCGGGAATCCCGGTGGGGGTGAACACGCAGATCAACGCCCGCACCCGGTGGCAGCTCCCGACCCTGGCCGACGCGCTGGTGGCGCGCGGCGTCGCGGGCTGGCAGCTCCAGCTCACGGTGCCGATGGGGCGGGCCGCCGACCAGGAGCGGCTCGTCGTGCAGCCCTACGAGCTGCCCGAGCTGATGGACGAGCTTGCGGCCCTCGCGCCGGGCCTCCGCGCCCGGGGCCTCAACCTGATGATCGCCAACAACCTCGGCTACTACGGCCCCCACGAGGCGGTGCTGCGGCCGGGCTCGCCGTGGATGGGCTGCCAGGCCGGGCGCTTCTCCATCGGCATCCAGTCCGACGGCCGCTACAAGCCCTGCGCCTCGCTGCCCGCCGAGTACGCCGAGGAGCCCCTCACCCGCGTCTCGCTCCAGCGCATCCTCGACCACGGCCGCCGACCCCTGGTCGAGCGCACGGTGGACGACCTCCGGGGCTTCTGCCGCACCTGCTACTACGCCGAGACCTGCCTGGCGGGCTGCCCGTGGATGGCCCACACCTTCCTGGGACGGCCCGGCGACAACCCCTTCTGCGTGCACCGGGCGCTGGAGCTGCGGGCGCGGGGCCGGCGCGAGCGCCTCGTGCGGGTGGCCGACGCGCCGGGGGAGCGCTTCGACCACGGCCTGTGGGAGATCGTCGAGGAACCGCTGGCCTGATCGCTCAGCCGCCGGCGCAGTCCTCGTCGTCGGCGTCGGTCAGGCCGTCGCAGTCGTTGTCGATGCCGTCGTCGCAGACCTCGGCGGCCTCGGGGTGGATCGCGGAGTCCTGGTCGTCGCAGTCGCCCTCGGCCACGGTGTAGCCGTCGCCGTCGGCGTCGGCCGCCGCGGTGTCGTCGAGGGGCCCGCCGCTGGGGGCCGGGCCGTAGCAGGCCATCAGCACCAGGGCGGACAGGCCGGCGGCGGCGGCGTTGAGGACGGGGCTTCCCCCGCGGCGGCTGCCGCAGAAGGGGCAGGTCCGCTCGGTGGCACGGTGGTGCCGGCCGCAGCGGGGACAGGGCACGAGGGCGGTGGGCGCGCGCATGGCAGCCTCCAGGGT
>WGAH01000670.1 GCA_015489145.1 Deltaproteobacteria bacterium | reverse complement strand
CCGGCCGGCGGCGAGGTCGGGCCTTGAGCGCGCCCCTCCGCCCCCTGACCCCCGCCGACGTCGACGCCGGCCGGCTCGGCGGGGACCCGGCGAACCGGGACCGTGCGCCGGAGCTCGGCCACCCAGGCCTCGTAGCGGCGCAGCGCCTCCGGGTCGCCGGCCGGGTGCTCGCCCAGGGTGCGGCGCACGAGGCGCTCCACGACCATGCGCGACCGGAGCGCGGCGGCGAGGCGGCCCTCGTCGAGGCCGTTGCGGGCGAGGAAGGCGCGCCAGTCCTCGGGGCCGTCGAAGCTGCGCCGCAGGCGGGCGAGGCGGGCCTGCACCTCGGCCTCGGCGGGGCGGTACAGGGCGATGTCGCCGGCCACCCCGCGCAGCAGGGCCAGCTCGACGAGGAAGCCCAGGGGATCGTCCCGCCGCGCCTCCAGCACCGGGACGGGGGAGGGGTCGTGGGCCCGCAGCTCGCGCTCCAGGCGGACGTCCGAGGCGGTGACCACCCGCTCGCCGACGACGGCCACGACGCTGTCCACCACCGAGACGCCGGCGGGAGGCGCGTCCTCGGCGGCCCGGGCCGCGCCGGCGGCCAGGGCGAGGATCGCGAGCGACAGGGTTGGGACGGTTCGGGACAAGGCGGTCGTTCTCGGCCTCTCGCCTTTACCACGGCGCACCGCTGGATTACAGGGCGCGGCGGCTCACGGCCCCGGGCGGGCCGCGCGGGGAGGGCGATGATCTCGGCGCAGGGCATCACGAAGCGCTTCGGCGGTTTCACCGCGGTCGACCGGGTGAGCTTCGAGGTCGGCCGCGGCGAGATCCTCGGCTTCATCGGCCCGAACGGCGCCGGCAAGACCACGACCATGCGGGTGCTCACCGGCTTCCTGCCCGCCACCGAGGGCCGGGCGGTCGTCGCGGGCCACGACGTGTTCGAGGACCCGATGGCCGTGCGGCGGCGCGTCGGCTACCTGCCCGAGACCCCGCCGCTCTACCCCGAGCTGTCCATCGGCGCCTACCTCCGCTTCATCGCCGAGATCCGCGAGGTCCCCCGCGGCGAGCGCACGCGCCGGGTCGGCGAGGTGATGGAGCAGGTCGGCCTCGACGGCTGGGAGGACCGCATCCTCGGATCGCTGTCCAAGGGCTACCGGCAGCGCGTCGGCCTCGCCCAGGCGGTGATCCACGACCCCGAGGTGCTGATCCTCGACGAGCCGACCAGCGGCCTCGACCCGGCCCAGGTGGTGGGCATTCGCGACTACGTGCGCCGCCTCGCCACCCGCCGCACCGTGATCCTGTCCACCCACATCCTGCCCGAGGTCGAGGCGATTTGCGGCCGCGCCGTCATCATCGCCGGCGGGCGGGTGGTGGCCGACGACACGATCGACGGCCTCAAGGACGCCGTCGGCCAGGGCATCCGCTACCGCGTCGAGCTGCGCGCGCCCGCCTCGGACGGCCCCACCCTCGCCCGGCGCCTCGCCGGGCTGCCCGGGGTCGAGCGCGTGGTGCCCCTCGACGAGCCCGGCGACGACGGCTTCGAGGTCTTCGACATCCGCGCGCCCGCCGACCCGCGCACCGCCGTCGCCCGCCTCGCCACCGCCGAGGGCTGGGAGATCCGCGCGATGGAGCGCCACGCCGCCACCCTGGAGGAAGCCTTCCTCGCCGCGGTCGGGAGGGAGCGATGAGCCAGGCCTGGGCGATCTTCAAGAAGGAGATGCGGGTCTACTTCGTCAGCCCGCTGGCCTACGTCTTCCTCGGCGTCTTCCTGTTCCTCGCGGGCCTGTTCTTCTACATGGGCATCAGCATGACCGGGGAAGCCAGCCTGCGGGTGATGCTCGGCAACCTGAGCGTCAGCCTGATGTTCATGCTGCCCCTGCTCACGATGCGCCACTTCGCCGAGGAGCGCCGCAGCGGCACCTTCGAGCTGATGATGACCGCGCCGGTGCCCCTGTGGGCCCTGCTGGCGGGCAAGTGGGCGGCGAGCCTGGCCCTCTGCCTGGTGCTCCTCGCCGGCACGGGCATCTTCCCGCTGGTGCTCGCCTACTACGGCGACCCGGACTGGGGGGTGATCGCGACGAGCTACCTCGGCCTGGTGCTCACCTGCGCCGCCTTCGTCAGCGCCGGCCTGTTCAGCTCCAGCCTCACCGACGAGCCGGTCGCCGCCGGCCTCATCGGGGTGATCCTCCTCCTGCCCTTCTGGCTGGCCGGCAACGCCGCCGACATGGTGGATTCCCCGACCCTGCGCGAGGGGATGCGCCACCTCGCCCTGCTCACCCACGTCGAGCCCTTCACCCGCGGCGTGATCGACAGCGCGCACGTCGCCTGGTTCGTGCTGTTCAGCTTCGCCTTCCTGTTCCTCACCTGGCGATCCGTCGAGTCGCGGCGGTGGCGCTGACCGCCCCCGAGGTGCCATGAAGCAGTCCACCCGACGCCGCCTGGCCTACGGCTCCAACGCCACCCTCGTCACCGTCATGGTGCTCGGGGCGCTGGTGCTCCTCTACGTCCTGGCCGACCTCTACCGGGTGCGCTGGGACCTCAGCGAGGGCGCGAGCAACACCCTGGCCCCCGAGACGCTCGAAAAGCTCCGCCTCCTCGACGCCGACGGCGAGAAGGTCACCATCACGGCGTTCACCCACCAGGCCGGCAAGGAGGACACCTTCTTCAAGGACCGGGCGGTCCGCGACCTGCTCCGCGAGGTGGGCGAGAACAGCCGGGTCGTGGAGTGGCGGCAGGTCGATTTCGACCGCGAGCGGCTCACCGCCGAGAAGCTCGGCGTCCGGGAGTACGGCCGCATCGTGATCCAGCGCGGCTCGGATCGCGTGGACATCCGCGACCGGGAGCAGTTCCGGCGGGTGGGCAAGGGTCAGGACCGGCGCACGGAGTTCGTCGGCGAGGCCGCCCTGGCCCGCGGCCTGGCCCAGCTCATGACCCCGAGCCGCCGGGTGCTCTACGTGCTGACCGGCCACGGCGAGCTCGACCCCGAGGAGCACGGCCCCAACGGGCTCAGCGAGCTGGTCGCCGACCTCGACCGCGAGCGCTACGACGTCGAGACCCTCGACCTGCTCCGCACCGACCGCGAGGGCGAGCTCCCGACGGTGCCCGAGGACGCGGCGGCGGTCTTCGTCGCCCGGCCCAAGGCGGCGCTCAGCCCCAACGAGGAGGATGCGCTGCTCGCCTGGATCGGCCGCGGCGGCGGGGTGCTGTTCGCCGTCGACGCCGGCGTGCCCGCCCCGGCCCTCCTCGACCGCCTCGGCGTGACGGTGGCCGACGGCGTCGCGCTCCAGCCCGAGATGCAGGTGCCCTACACCGATCGCCCGATCCCGGTGCTGCTGCCCCACCCGATCACCAACGACCTGCGCGAGGACAAGCTCGCGGTCATCCTCGCCCACCCGGCGCCCCTGGTGCTGGCCGACCCGGTGCCGACGGGCCTGCGCGCCACCACCCTGCTCCGCACCACCCGCGGCGGCTGGATCGAGCTCGGCGGTCGCCTCGAGGGCGGCATGGCGGTCTACGAGCCGGGCATCGACGTGCAGGGCCCCGTCGACCTCGCCGTCGCCATCGAGGCCCTGCCCGGGCGGGGGCTCGTGCGGGCGACGAAGCCGGCGGCGCGCATCGTCGTGGTCGGCGACGGCGACGCCTTCACCAACGCCCTGGTGGCGGACGGCCCCGGAAACGCGCGCTTCGCCGTCAACGCCGTGCACTGGCTCGCCCGCGAGGACCGCCGCCTCGGCGTTCTCGGCTCGGTCGGCCGCGCCACCGAGGTGCGGCGCCTCGCCCTCACCCGGCCCGAGCTGGGGATGGTGCGGGCGATCTCGCTGGGTCTCATGCCGCTGGTCGTCGTGCTCGTCGGCGCCGGCGTCTGGCTCGCCAGGAGGGGACGGTGAAGGCGTTTCGAGGCACCCTGCTCGCGGCGCTGGTCCTCGCGGTGCTCGCCGCGGTCGTCTGGGTCGTGCGGCCCCGCGACGAGGCCGCGCCGGACGAGGCGCCCCGGCTGTTCTCCTTCGAGAAGCACGAGCTGGTGCGGGTCGAGGTGGACCGGCCGGGCAGCGATCCGGTGGTCCTGGCCGAGAAGGACGGCAAGTGGGTGATCGAGGGCACCGGCTGGGTGGCGGGCCGCTCGATGGTCAACCGCATCAAGCACCAGATCCACGACCTCACCGCCCGGGCCACCGTCGTCGAGAACCCGGACGTGCCGGAGCTCTACGGCCTCGGGAAGAACGCGATTCGCGTGAAGCTCACCCTCCGCGACGGCCGGGTGATCGAGTTCGAGGCCGGGGACCCGAACCCGTCGAGCGTGAGCTACTACATCCGGCCGGTTCCCGGCGACACGATCTACACGGTCAAGAAGGCGGCGGTCGACTACTACAGCCTCACCCTCGACGAGTTCCGCGAGCGGCGCTTCGCGAGCTTCGACTCCAAGGACGCCACCCGCATCGAGGCCGACGTGCGCCTGCCCGGGGGCGGCACCCGCCACCTCGACATCGAGCGCACCGGCGAGCACGAGTGGTGGATGCACAGCCCGGTCGACATGGCCGCCAGCGACGAGCGCGTGCGCCGGCTCCTCGGGAGGGTCACGGCGCTCAAGGCCCGCGACTTCGTCGTCATCGACGACCCGGACGGGCCGGGCCTCCAGCGCGCCCTCGAGGAGTACGGCCTCGCCCCGCCCCGGGCCGACATCAGGATCCGCTTCGCCTCCCGCGAGCCCCTGCACCTGCTCGTCGGCGCCGACGCGCCCTCGGACAACCGCTACGAGGAGCTCGCCTACATGTGGCTCGAGGGCGACGCGACGATCTACGTCGCCCGGCGCGGCATGCTCGAGGAGTTCGCCGAGGACCCGCAGGAGCTTCGCAACCGCAAGGTGGTGCGCCTCGACCCGGCCGACGTGGTCGCCATCGACGCCACGCTGCGCGCCGAGCCCGACGAGGACCTCCACGGCTCCCACGGCGTGCGCTACGCCGCCGAGCAGTGGGTGTGGAAGGACGGCGTGCCGGTGGCCGGCAGCACCCCCTCGCGGGTGGCGAAGGCGCTCGCCCGCCTCGAGGTCGAGGAATTCGTCACCGACCAGCCGAAGGACCTCGCCCGCTACGGCCTCGACGACCCGGTGGCCCGGGTGGTGCTCACCGCCCGGGACGGCGGCGAGCGGGTGGTGCTCATCGGCGGCGAGGGCGAGCCCGACCTCGTGCCCGAGGGGCCGCCCCGCAAGCGCCGCTACGCGATGATCGAGGGATCGCCCTCGGTCTACCTGGTGGGCGAGCACGTGCTGCGGGTGGTTCGCGACTTGATTCGCGAGGGCAACCGCAAGGCCGAGCGCGACGCCGAGCGGGCGGCGCGGCGCGAACGCATCCCCACCGTCGACCCGGACGCGGAGGAGGAGCAGCCATGAGGCGTTGGTTCGGCTGGGCGGCCCTGGCCGCGGCGTCCTGCGGCACCCGGCACGAGGGAGCCGGCGGCGAGGCCCCGGCCGACGCGCCGCGGCCCCTGGCGCTCGTCTACAGCACCAGCCTCCAGGGCGAGATCGAGCCCTGCGGCTGACCGCGGCACCCCCAGGGCGGTCTGCCCCGACGTGCCAGCGTGATCGAGGAGCTCCGCCGGGAGGACCCGGATCGGCCGGTCTTCGTCGTCGACGGCGGCGACCTGGCCTGGCGCTCCAAGGTGGCCGGGGCGAACGTCCTGCCGGCGGCCCGGCGCAAGGGCGAGCTGATGCACGAGGCCTTCGCCCTGGTCGGCGTGGACGCCATGGTGCCCGGCGACGGCGACCTCGCCCTCGGCCTCGACTGGCTGCGCGAGGTCTCGGCGAAGCACCGCACGCCCCTGCTCGCCGCCAACCTCCACTGCGCCGGCGGCGACCCCTTCCCGCCGGCCCGCGCGGTGAGCCGCGGCGGGGTGACGGTGGGCTTCGTCGGCGTGCTCGGCCGGGACACCCCGGCGCCGGAGGGCTGCGAGATCGGCGATCCGGTGGAGGCCGCGCGGGCGGCGCTCGCCGAGCTGGGGGCGGCCGACCTGCGGGTGGTCCTGAGCCACGAGTCCGCCGAGGCCGACGAGGCGCTGGCGGCGGCCCTGCCCGAGGTGGACCTGGTGGTGATGGGGGGCACGGCGCCCTCGGCGATCACCCCCCGGGCGCTGCCGGGC
>WGAH01000669.1 GCA_015489145.1 Deltaproteobacteria bacterium | reverse complement strand
TGGTACGCCGACGCCGACGGCGACGGCTACCCCGACCCGGACGGCTGGCTGGCGCGGGCCTGCGAGGGGCCGGGCGGGGCGGTGGCGGCGGGCGCGGACTGGGACTGCGACGACGCCGACCCCGCCGTGCACCCGGGAGCGGTGGACGCCTGGTACGACGGCGTCGACAGCGACTGCGACGGGGCGGACGACGACGACGCCGACGGGGACGGCCACGCCGCCGAGTCGGCCGGCGGCGACGACTGCGACGACGCCGACGCCCGGGTGCATCCCGGCGCCGTGGAGCTGTGCGACGACGGCCTCGACGACGACTGCGACGGGGTGACCGACCCCTGCGCGGTGGCGGCGGCGCTCGCCGGGCTGGCCGACGGCGACGAGGCCGGCGGGGCGCTGGCGGTGGTCGGCGACGTGGACGGCGACGGCTACGCCGACCTGCTGGTCGGGGCCGACCGCGAGGACACCGCCGGGGCCGGGGCCGGGGCGGCCTACCTGGTGCTCGGGCCCCTGTCGGGGGAGGGCGACCTCGGCCTGGCGGCGGCCCTGCTCACCGGCGAGGCGGCCGGCGACCACGCCGGGGTGGCGGTGGCCGGCGGCGACGTGGACGGCGACGGCTACGCCGACCTGGTGGTGGGCGCCTACGACGAGGGCACCGCGGCGACGGCGGCGGGGGCGGCCTACGTCGTCGGCGGGCCGGTGACGGGCACGCTCTCGCTGCGGGCGGCGACGGCGCGGCTCTACGGCGAGGCGGCCGACCACCTCGCGGGCAGCAGCGTCGCCGTGGGCGACGTGGACGGGGACGGCGCGGCC
This sequence comes from Deltaproteobacteria bacterium, assembly GCA_015489145.1. Lineage (GTDB taxonomy): Bacteria > Myxococcota_A > UBA796 > UBA796 > UBA2385 > S143-5. The sequence goes on along the minus strand of WGAH01000669.1, from coordinate 1,699 downwards.
GACCTGCTCGTCGGCGGGCCCGGCGAGGACACGAACGGCGCCGCGGCGGGCGGGGCCTGGCTCGTGCTCGGGCCGGCGACGGGCAGCGCGCGCCTGTGGAGCGCCGACGCCCGCCTGCGGGGCGAGGCGGCCGGCGACCAGGCGGGCTCGGCGGTGGCGGTGGTGGGCGACACCGACGGCGACGGGCTGGCCGACCTCGCCGTGGGCGCCCCCTACGAGCACGGCTCCGGGAGCTGGACCGGCGCGGTCTACCTCGTCCTCGGCACGCCCCGGGGCACGATGGACCTCTCGCTGGCCGACGCGAAGTGGACCGGGCGCGGCGCCGGCGGCCTGGCCGGCTCGGCCCTCGCCGGCGGCGACGTGGACGGCGACGGTTACGCCGACCTGCTCGTCGGCGCGCCGGGCGACGACGCCGGCGGCACCGGGGCCGGGGCGGCCTTCCTGCTCCGCGGCCCCCTGTCGGCCGCCGGCAGCCTCGCCGACGCCGCCGCGATCCTCGTGGGCGAGAACGGCGACGACGCCGCGGGTTCCGCGGTGGCCCTGCCCGGCGACCTCGACGGCGACGGCACCAGCGACCTGGCCCTCGGCGCCCGCCTCGAGGATTCCGCGCTCAGCGACGGCGGCGCCGTCTACCTCGTCCTCGGCCCGGCGAGCGGCACCCTCGACCTCTCGGCGGCGAGCGCGAAGCTCCAGGCCGCCGGCGCCGGCGATCACCTCGGCGCGGCCCTCGCCGCCGGCGACCTCGACGGCGACGGCTGGCCCGACCTCGCCGCCGGGGCTCCCGACCACGACCCGACGGGCCTGGCCGACGCCGGCCTGGTCTGGCTGCTCCCCGGCGGCTGGTAGGCCCGCTCAGCGAAGCTCGCAAATCGCGCCGGACCAGCTCGAGGTGGCGGTGCAGGGGGCGTCGTTCCAGCCGCCGGAGCCCAGCGGCCAGTTGAAGTGCCCGCAGTCCTCGTCGCCGGAGTTGTTGGGCTCGCCGCTCGACCAGTTCGTGTAGCTCCCCGTCCAGCCGTCGGCCCACACCCAGGTGCCCTCGGCGGCCTGGTCGTTGAAGGCGGTCCAGGGGGCGTCGGTGCTCCAGCCGCCGGCGTCGTCGAGAAGCGTCTCGAGGAAGGCCTGCTCGCCGCTGTCGCGAATGCTGGCGAGGTCGTCGTAGCCGGCGGTCCAGCAGAGGTCCTCGGCGTCGGACCAGTCCATGTCGTCGAGGCAGATCGCGAAGTAGGCCGAGCCGTAGGCGTCGGCCTCGCAGTCGAGCCCGTCGCAGTCCCCGTCGACGCCGTCGTCGGCGGTGTCGCCGGCGAAGGGGTAGACGGAGGCGTCGGCGTCGTCGCAGTCGGTGTCGTCGGCGACGGCGCCGGAGGGGGCCTCGCAGGCCAGCAGCGGGGCGCTGGCGTCGCCGTAGCCGTCGCCGTCGGCGTCGGCGTACCAGGTCGAGGCGGTGGCGGTGTCGAGGTCGGGGTCGTCGTCGTCGACGGCGCCGTCGCAGTCGTCGTCGATGCCGTCGCAGACCTCGGCGGCGTCGGGATTCACGTTCGCGTCGGCGTCGTCGCAGTCGTCGGCGTTGTCGGCGTAGCCGGAGGGGGCGGCGCAGGCCTCCTCGGGCAGGCTCGGGTCGCCGAAGCCGTCGCCGTCGAGGTCGGCCCAGAAGGTGGTGGTGACGCCCTCGTCGACGTCGCCGTCGCAGTCGTTGTCGATC
>WGAH01000668.1 GCA_015489145.1 Deltaproteobacteria bacterium | reverse complement strand
TCGAGGAAGGCCCGGTCGCCGAGGCGGCCGAGGCGGCCGGCGGCCAGGGCGGAGCGCGGGGCGCCCGGGAGGAGGGGGTGCGCCCGGTGCCAGGCCGCGAGGGCATCGAGGAGCAGGCCGACGAGTTCCCGGTGGATGTCCGGGTGCAGGTGGCGGTCGCCGAGGCGCACCGCCTCGCCGGGCTCGAGGCCGCAGGCCCGCAGCCGGGCGCCGTCGAGCCCCCGGTCGCCCGCCCGGGCGAGGAACACCCGGCGGTCGCCGGCCTCGAGGGCGCGCAGCTCCGCGACCAGGCGCGGGCGCTCCCGCCGCCGCGCCCGGCGGCTCCACGGGTCGAGGATCGTTCCCCCGCCGAGGGTGGTCACCGGCGACTCCCGCCGGACGATGACCCGGTCGCCGGGCAGGGCGACGACGGGGTGCTCGGTGCGAAGCTGCACGAGGGCCTCGGTGCCGGGCTGCAGGGCATCCCCCCCCTCCAGCAGCGACAGCACCGCCATGACCTCGGCGGTGCCGGCGAGCAGGCGGACGCGGGCCCCGTCGGAAAGCGGGGCCGCGTCGGGAAGGTGCCGGTAGCGCACGTCCAGGATCGAGGCGGGCTCGACGGTTCCCGGGTGGGTGAGCACCATGCCGCGGGCGAGGTCGTCGCGCTCGATGCCCGCGAGGTTGACGGCGGTGCGGAGGCCGGCGCGGGACCGGCGCACCGGCTCGCCGTGGACCTGGAGGCCCCGCACCCGGGCCCGCAGGCCCTCGGGGAGGATCTCCACCTCGTCGCCGTCGGCGAGGGCGCCGGAACGCAGGGTGCCGGTGACCACCGTGCCGAAGCCGCGCCGCACGAAGGCGCGGTCGATGGGCAGGCGGAACAGGCCGCCGTCGCCCCGGCGCACCTCGGGGAGGGCGTCGAGGGCCGCCACCAGCTCGTCGAGGCCCCGCGGTTGGGGGCCGGCGGCGGTGGCGACGATGGGGGCGCCTTCCAGGAAGGTGCCCTGCACCGTCTCGGCGAGCTCCATCCGGGCGAGCTCCACCGTCTCCTCGTCGACGAGGTCGGTCATGGTGAGGGCGACCACCCCGGCCCGCAGGCCGAGCAGCTCGAGGATGGCGAGGTGCTCCCGCGTCTGCGGCATCACGCCGTCCACCGCCGACACGCAGAGGAGCGCCGCGTCGAGGCCGCTGGCCCCGGCGATCATCGTGCGGACGAGGCGCTCGTGGCCCGGCACGTCGACGAAGGAGGCGGTGCGCCCGCTCGGCAGCGGCAGGTGGGTGAAGCCGAGGGCGATGGTGATGCCCCGGGCGCGTTCCTCGGGCAACCGGTCGAGGTCGACCCCCGTGAGCGCCCGCACGAGGCTGGTCTTGCCGTGATCGATGTGCCCGGCGGTGCCGATGATGAGGGTTCGCATGGCACTCCGGCCTATCCCGGGCGTCCCGGGCCGGCGACGCCGGGACCCGGCCGGAATCAGCCCAGGGTGAGCCGCCGGAACACCTCCTCGAGGTTCGAGCGCTCCGGCGCCAGCTCCATGATCACGAGGCCCTGGTTCACCGCGAGCTCGAAGAGCGCCTGGCGCACCTCGGAGGCGGCGAGGACCTCGAAGGCGTACCAGCTCGGGTCGCCGGCCTCGACGGGGCGGACGCGCTCGACGCCGGGAACGGCGGCGACGGCGGCCCGCACGGCCTCGGCCGAGGGGGCCACCTTGCCCGGCGCGTAGGCCACCCGGAGCAGGTTCCCGCCGCGGGTGCGCGCCGTGACGTCGTCGGTGGCGCCGTCGGCCACGATGCGCCCCCGGTGGATGATCAGCACCCGGTCGCAGGTGGCCTGCACCTCGCTCAAGATGTGGGTGGACAGCACCACCGTGCGGCTGCGGCCGATCTCGCGGACGAGGTTGCGGATCTCGACGATCTGGTTCGGGTCGAGGCCGGTGGTGGGCTCGTCGAGGATGAGGATCCGCGGGCCGTGCAGCAGGGCCTGGGCCAGGCCCGCCCGCTGGCGGTAACCCTTGCTGAGCTGGCCGATGCGCTGCCCGAGACGCGCGGTGATGCCGCACTGCTCGGCGACCCGCTCGATGGCGCGGTGCCGGCTGGCGCGGGGCAGCCCCCGCATGCGCCCCACGTAGTCGAGGTAGTCCCCCACCCGCATGTCCGGGTAGAGCGGGGCGCTCTCGGGGAGGTAGCCGATGAGGCCGCGGGCGGCGATGGGGTCGACGAGCACGTCGTGCCCGCCCACCGAGACCCGGCCCGCCGTCGGCGCGAGGAAGCCGGTGATGATCTTCATCGCCGTGCTCTTGCCCGCCCCGTTGGGGCCGAGGAAGCCGAGCACCTCGCCCTCGTCCACCGAGAAGTCGATCCCGTCGAGAGCGACGTGGGAACCGTAGTGCTTGCGGAGCCCCTCCACGACGATGGCCGGCATGTCTCCTCCGCGGGTTGCGCGTCCGCCCGGGGTTGCTAACACGGGGCCCATGTCCGCTTCCGAACCCGCTCCCCTCCCCGTCCGCCGCCGCAAGCCGAGCCGGCTGGAGCACCGCCTGCTCCGCCTCGTCGGCAAGGCCGCCGAGCGCTACCACCTCATCGACCCGGGCGACCGCATCATGGTCTGCGTGTCCGGGGGCAAGGACTCGATGGTCCTGCTGCACCTCCTGCGCGAGCTGCGGCGCAAGGTGCCCTTCGCCTTCGACATGATCGCGGTGCACCTCGACCAGAAGCAGCCCGGCTACCAGGGCGACGTGCTGCCGCGCTTCTTCGAGGAGCACGGCTACGCCTACCGCATCGTCGAGCGCGACACCTGGTCGATCGTGCAGGACAAGCTCCGGCCGGGCATGACCACCTGCTCGCTGTGCTCGCGCCTGCGGCGGGGCATCCTCTACGACACGGCGGTGGAGCTGGGCTGCAACAAGATCGCGCTCGGCCACCACCGCGACGACATCATCGAGACCCTGCTGCTCAACGCCTTCTACAGCGGGCAGCTCAAGGCGATGCCGCCGCGCCTGCAGAGCGACGACGGCCGAAACGTGGTGATCCGCCCCCTCGCGATGTGCGCCGAGGCCGACATCGCCGCCCTCGCCGCCGAGCTCGGCCTTCCCGCCCTGCCCTGCAGCGTGTGCGACACCCAGGCCGACCACAAGCGCAAGGCGATGAAGCGCCTCGTCGCCGAGCTGGCCGCCGACAACCCGAAGGTTCCGGGCAACCTGTTCGCCGCGGTCCACAAGGTCGTCGTGAGCCACCTGCTCGACCCGACCCTGACCCGCAAGAAGCCCGACGCGGACCCCGTCGCGGACGAGGCAGCCGCCGGAGGCCCCGGCGAGGCCTTCCTCGACGCCCTCGAGATCCGCTGATCGCCGGGCGCGGCGCCGGGGGAAGCGCCCCCGGCGCGCGTGGCGCTACGGCGCCATCCACTCGATCTCGATGCTGTAGTCGACGCTGCCCGCCGGGCCGGACCACGGCAGGACGAGCAGGTAGTAGGTCTGGCCCGGCTCGAGGGCAAAGCCGAAGTTGGCCGAGGTGTTGAAGACCTCGGGGTTGGTGTCGGACACCAGCCAGCCGGCCGCGATGCCGTTGCCGTCCGCGTCGTGGAGGTTGATGTCGATGTTGTAGTTCGCGTCGGCCCAGGACGCGATCACGTTCGCGGAGAGTTCTTCCGGCACGGTGATCGCGTAGGCGTCGACCTCGGTGGCGTCCCAGCCGGGGTCGTCGTTCTCGTAGGTGAGCGAGCCGGAGATCGCGTCGGTGAAGCCGAGGCCCGAGGCGATGGGGAGCTGCTGGGCCTGGTCGAAGCCGCCGGTGATCACCGGGTTGTCGTAGCCGCCCCAGTCGACGTTGTTCGGCTCCTGCTCGGCGACCTTCCAGCCGTAGACCTTGGGCGAGATGTCGTCGACCATCAGCGGATCGGGGACCTCCACCACGCCGTCGTCGGGAATGCCGACGTAGACCGGCGAGGAGGAGTAGAAGGTGCCGCTGGGCAGGGTGCCGTTGAGGCTCGCAAACGCGCCGCCCGCGAGGTAGACCGCCGAGATGCTCTCGTTGACCACGGTGATCTCCTCGGGCTCCGCCGCGTCGCCCGCGCCGCCGCCGGTGTTCCCGCCGCCGCTGCTGCCGGTGTCGTCGCCGCCGCCGCCCGTGTCCTGACCGCCGGTGTCACCGCCGCCGCCCGTGTCCTGGCCGCCGGTGTCGCCGGGGGTCATCCGGCGGGCGGTGGCCTCGGAATCGTCCACCGTGGTGGGCGTGGTGTTGGTCTCGGCCTCGGTGACGCACCCGGCGTCGCCGGCCTCGCACTGGGTGACCGAGCGGATGAACCAGATGTCGTAGGTGCCGGTCCAGGTCTTGGCCTCGTCGTCCCACTCGAAGTGCTCGATGGTGCTGCCGCCCACGGGGTTGCCGTGGTTGACGGGATCGTTGGTGAGGTAGGCGCCGACGAGCAGCCTGCCCGTGTTCGGGTCGAAACCGCTGATGCCGAGGGTGTACTCGCCGGTGGCCGTGCCGTCGGTGTAGACCGGCGTGACTCGCAGGGCGTAGGTGCTGCCGGGGCTGAAGGTGTCGGCGTCGAGGGTGATCTCGACGTGGCCGCCCGTGCCCTCGCTGCTGGCCTCGGCCACCTTGTAGTAGGGGTCGGCG
>WGAH01000667.1 GCA_015489145.1 Deltaproteobacteria bacterium | reverse complement strand
GACGAGAAGCGCGGGCGGGCGCGGGCGAAGCTGGAGCGGCGCAAGGCGGAAGAAGCGGCGATGATCGAAACCGTGGTCAGGGTTCTCAACGGGGAGGAGGTTCTCCCGTCCACCACAACTCCGACACGGAAGAAGGCGAGGACCCCCGAGGCGGGCGGCACCTGCATCCGGTGTGGGGCGGCGATTGCCTTCAACCCGGAACGACCGTACTGCCGAACCTGCTATCGCGAGTGGCGCGCGGACAGCGGTGGGGAGCCCGTTCGCGAGTCGCACTGCCATCGGTGCGGCAAGCAGCACCGGACGACCATTCACAAGCCGCTGTGCTATGCCTGTTTCAAGCGGGGTTGATCGGGCGGGCGGACGCTGGGAGTTCTCTGGGTCCAGGGGGCTTTGAGCCAGATTCACGCCTCCGGCGCGGGGCCGTGGGCCTGGGCCATGCCGGCGGTGATCTGGCCGACGAGGTCGCCGCGGACGGCCTTGGCCGCCACCTTGATCGCGTTGCGGATCGCGCGGGGGTTGCTGCGGCCGTGGGCCTTGATCACGACGTGGTCGAGGCCGAGGAGCGGGGCGCCGCCGTACTGCTTCCAGTCGGTCAGGCGCCGGAGCTGGTGCAGGCCCGTGCTCAGCATCGTCAGCCCCACCCGCCACAGGAAGCGGCGCGCGTAGGCGTCCTTGGCGATGTCGGCGAAGACCTCGCCGACGCCTTCGAGCATCTTGAGCACCACGTTTCCCAGGAAGCCGTCGCAGACGACCACGTCGACGGTGCCCCGCGGGATGTCCAGGCCCTCGACGTTGCCGTGGAAGGCGATGCCGGGCATGGCCGCGAGGCGGCGGTGGGCCTCCTTGATCGCCCGGGTGCCCTTGTTGGCCTCGCTGCCGTTGCTCAGCAGCGCCACCCGGGGCTGCTCGTTGTCGGAGACGACGCGGGCGTAGGCGCTGCCCATGACCGCGAAGGCGACGAGGTCCTCGGCGGTGGCCTCGAGGGTGGCGCCCACGTCGAGCATGAGGGCGAAGGGGTCGCGGTGGGGCCCGTGGCGCTGCTCGGTGGGGTGGACCGCCGCCAGGGCGGCGCGGCGCACGCCGGGGAGCCGGGAGAACGCGCGGGAGGCCGAGAGGATCGTCGCCCCCGTGTGGCCGGCGCTCACCACGGCCTCGGCCTCGCCCTCGGCGACCAGCCGGCAGGCGACGTTGATCGAGGCGTCGGGGCGCTCGTCCAGCACGAGGCGCGGGTCCTCGTCCATGGCGATGGCGGGTCCGGCGGGCACGACCTGCAGCCAGGCCGGGTCGTGGCGGTGCTCGGCGAGCACCGCGTCGATGCGGTCGGGCTCGCCGACGAGCAGCACCTTCACCGGGCGGTCCTCGGTGCTCAGCCGGGCGGCGCCGGCCACCGCCACCTCGGGGCCGCCGTCGCCCCCCATCGCGTCGAGGGCCACGGTGACCACCTCGCCGCGCCCGTCCTTCCTGCCTGCCGCCATCTCGCCTCCTCGCGGGGCCCGCGCCGCCGCCTCCAGCCTACAGGCCGGCGCCGAGCACCAGGTAGACCGCGCCCGCCGCCGAGCCGCCGGAGTCCTCGCCGGTGGCCCCGACGAGAACGTCGTCCAGGCCGTCGCCGTCGGCGTCCGCCCCGCCGGCGACCGCGATGCCCGCGGCATCTCCGGCGGCCTCCCCGATGAGCTTGGCGTCGGTGTCGAACAGGTCGCGGGTGCCGCTCACGGGCCCGAACACGACGTAGGCGGCCCCGGCCCCGGTGCCGCCGGCGTCCTCGGCGCTCGCCCCGACGAGCAGGTCGGCGAAGCCGTCGCCGTTCACGTCGCCGGCTCCCGCCACGGCCCGGCCCGCCGCGTCGCCGGGGCTCTCGCCCACGAGGATCGCGTGGGCGCCGCCCGGGTCGAGGCTGCCGGTCACGGGACCGAGGAACAGGTAGGCGGCCCCGGCGTCGGCCCCGCCGTCGTCGTTGCCCGGGGCGCCGAGGATCACGTCGGCCAGCCCGTCGCCGTCCACGTCGCCGGCCCCGGCCACCGCGCTGCCGAGGGCGTCGTCGGCCGCGCCGCCCACCACCTTGGCATCGGCGGAGGACAGGTAGCGCGACCGGCGCACGGGGCCCTGGAGCAGGTAGGCCGCCCCGGCGCCGCTCCCGCCCGTCGCCTCGTCGGGGGCGCCGACGAGGAGGTCGTCGGTGCCGTCGCCGTCGGTGTCGCCCGCTCCCGCGACCGCGCTGCCGGCGGCGTCCCCGGCCGCCTCGCCGATCAGCTCGGCGTTGGCGAAGGACAGGTCGAGGTCGGCCGAAACGGGCCCGAGCAGCAGGTAGGCGCTGCCGGCGTCGGCGCCGCCGGCGTCGCGCCCGGGGGCGCCGACGAGCAGGTCGGCCACGCCGTCGCCGTCCACGTCGCCGGCCGCCGCCACCAGCCCCGCCCCGTCCCCGGCGGCCTCGCCGGTGAGCTCGGCGTCGGCTCCGCCCACCGGCCCGGCGCCGCTCCAGGGCCCGAGGAAGACCCAGGCCGCCCCGGCCTCGGCGCCGCCCTCGTCGCTGCCCGTCGCCCCGAGGATCACGTCGGCGAGCCCGTCGCCGTCGACATCCCCGGCCACGGCCACGGTGCCGCCGAGGTGGTCGTCGTCCGCCGCCCCTTCCGCCGAGGCGACGGCGTCCGCCAGCGAGGTGGCGCCGCTCGCCGGCCCGAGCACGACCCAGGCCGCGCCGGCGTCGGTGGTGCCGGTGCCGTCGGCCCGGCTCGCCCCGACGAGGAGGTCGGCGAGCCCGTCGCCGTCCACGTCGCCGAGGGCCACCGCGCCCCCGGCCTTGTCGCCCGCCGCCAGGCCGGCGAGCTTCACGTCGGCGTCGCCGAGGCTCGCGTCGCCGCAGCTCCCGTCGGCGCCGTCGCAGTCGCTGTCGACCCCGTCCCCGCAGACCTCGTGGGCGCCGGGGTACACGTCGTCGTCCGTGTCGTCGCAGTCGCCGGCCCCGGCGCCGTAGCCGGGAGGCTCGTCGCAGGCGACGACCGTGTCGTCCGGGTCGCCCCAGCCGTCCCCGTCGTTGTCGGCGTACCAGGTGGCGGCGTCCAGCGCGTCGTCCTCGTCCACGTCGCCGTCGCAGTCGTCGTCCACCCCGTCGCAGGTCTCGACGCCTTCGGGCGAGATCGCCGCGTCGCCGTCGTCGCAATCCTCGTCGTTGGCCACCGTGCCCGAGGGCTGCTCGCAGCCGGGTACCGGCGCGTCGGGGTCGCCGTAGCCGTCGCCGTCGGCGTCGGCGTACCAGGTCGTCGCGTCGACGGCGTCGCTCTCGTCCACGTCGCCGTCGCAGTCGTCGTCCACCCCGTCGCAGCGCTCGTCTTCTCCGGGGTTCACCGCCGGGTCGCCGTCGTCGCAGTCGCCGGCCTCGGCCACCCGGTCCTCGGCCGGGGCGGCGCAGTCCTCCACCGCGTCGTCCTCCACGCCCCAGCCGTCGCCGTCGGCGTCGAGGTACCAGGGGGAGGTGGGCAGGCCCTCGTCCACCTCGCCGTCGCAGTCGTCGTCGACCCAGTTGCAGGTCTCGTCGGCGCCCGGGTTCACCGCCGGGTCGCCGTCGTCGCAGTCCCCGCCCGCCTCGCTGGTGCCCGAGGGCTGCTCGCAGGCCTCGACGGCCTCGGCGTCGTCGCCCCAGCCGTCGCCGTCGGCGTCGGCGTAGAAGGTGGCGCCCCCGCTGATCGCGTCGTCCTCGTCGTCGACCAGGCCGTCGCAGTCGTCGTCGATCCCGTCGCAGGTCTCCGGCGCCCCGGGGTAGACGTCGGCGTCGAGGTCGTCGCAGTCGTCGGCGGTGGCGACGTGGCCCTCGGGCGGATCGCAGGAGGGCTCCTCGCTGGGATCGTCGGGGTTTCCGTGCTTGTCGCCGTCCCGGTCGGCGTACCAGGTCGTCGGCCCGCCGACGGAGGGGTCGTTGTCGTCGCAGTCCTCGGCGGCCACGAGGCCGTCGCCGTCCGCGTCGTTCTGGACGAGGGGGGGCGCCTCCCCGCCGGTGTCCCGCCCCTTTTCGTCGCCGCCGCACGCCGCGACGCCGAGGACCAGCCACAGTGCGCGCATCCTGCCTCCAGCGGGGCCATCGTACTTCGACGGCCGCCCGCCGGAAAGCCGGCACGCCCGCCCGGCTCGCCGCGCGGCGCCGGATCAGACCCGGTGGCGGGTGGTGGGCAGCAGGACGTAGCCGTCCTGGAGGTCGCCGAGGAAGGCGCAGGCCTCGGGGCCGCGCAGGTCGAGGTAGGCGGCGGTGTAGGCGCAGAGCACCGCTTCGAGGCGTTCCTCCAGCTCGCCCACCCGGCTGCCGTTGCTCGACGGCAGGTCGGCCTCGACCAGGGCGTCGAGGGCCGGCGAGGGCAGCAGGGCCGGGTCGGCGTCGGACAGCATCTCGACCAGGGTCTCGCGGAAGCGGGCCACGGCGTCCTTGCGGGCGCCCATGGGCCCGGACTTCAGCCGGATCGGGCGCTCGAGCTCGAACAGCAGGATCTGCGTGGGCTGGTTGTAGGTCTCGACCACCCGGTCGCCGGCGGCGGTCGGGTCGGGGTCGAAGCCCATGCGCTGGAGCGCGCGGCTGATCGTGCGCGGGTGCGAGGCGTTGACGGTGTTGACCTGGTAGTCGTCGACGTGGTGCTCGGCGAAGTGGCGGGCGATCAGCTCGTCGCAGGGCCGGCGGCCGCCGGTGTTCTCGACGATGATCGGCGCGTTGACGGCGAGGACGGTCGGGGCGCGCCGGGCGCGGCTCCGGGCGATCCAGGCCAGGATGTCCTCGTGGGCCCTCAGCGAGCTGGCGGCGACCAGCTCCACGCCGTTCTCGCGCGGGACCAGGACGGCGCCGCCGCTGGAGTTGCGGGGAGCCCAGGCGAGGTCGAGGCCGAGGTAGCGGGGAGCGCGGCGGGAATCGGTCACGGGTCGTCCTTCCAACGGTGAATGAAGCCTGATAGCGCGGCGCGGAGTCCCTGCAACCGCTCGCCCCCGCGTCGGGAGAGGGCGATCATGCCGGAGGCGACCCGCGCCAGCGCGTCGTTGTAGGGGTACCACCACAGCTCGCGGGGCCCGCGGGCGGCGTCGACGACGACGGTCTGCGGGCGGGTGAGCTCGTAGAGCGCGAAGCGGGAGTTCGTCACCCCGTGGCCGCTGCCCTTCGTCCCGCCCCAGGCCGCGGAGGGCAGGGCGCCGGTGAAGCCGTGGTTGTTGACGGTGGCGACGCCGACCGACAGGTTCGAGGCCAGCGTCTCGCCCAGCTCGAGGTCGCGGGTCCAGACCGAGGCGGTCAGCCCCCAGGGCGAGGCCTCCACGGCGGCGATGGCGTCCTCGGGGCGCTCGAAGGGGACGATCGGCAGCACGGGGCCGAAGGTCTCCTCGCGCATCACCGCCATGTCCTCGGTCACGTCGACGAGCACGGTGGGCGGGTGGTAGAGGCCCGGCCCCTCGGCGCGGCCGCCGGTGAGCGCCCGGGCCCCGGCGGCGACGGCCTCGCGGACGTGGCGCTCGACGATGGCGAGCTGCTCCGGCGTCACCAGGGGCCCCACGTCGGCCAGGGGGCGCAGGCGGCGGGTGCGCTCGACGACCCGCTCGACGAAGGCGTCGAAGACGCCGGCGTCCACGTAGCAGCGCTCCACGGCGGCGCAGTTCTGGCCGGCGAAGGCGAAGGCCCCCCACACCACCCCGGCGGCGGCGCGGTCGAGCTCGGCGTCGGCCAGCACGATGGCGGCGTCCTTGCCGCCGAGCTCCAGGGACACGGGCAGGCCGAGGCGCCCGGCGGCCTCGGAGATCGCGCGACCGGTGCGCGCCGAGCCGGTGAAGACGAGGGCGTCGGGCCGCGCCTCGACGAGCGCCCGCCCCTGCTCGGCGCCGCCCTGCACCACCGTCACCACCCCCTCGGGCAGCGCGGCGGCGCACAGCTCGCCGAGCAGCGCGCCGGTGCGCGGGCTGTGCTCCGAGGGCTTGAAGACCACCGCGTTGCCGGCGAGGAGCGCGGGCACCAGGGTGCGCAGGGGGATCGCCACCGGCAGGTTCCACGGCGTGATCAGCCCCACCACCCCGCGGGGCAGCAGGCGCACCGCGCCGCGCTTGCGCGGGTAGCTGAGGGGGTCGAGGTCGACCGGGGTGGGGGTGAGCAGGTCGTCGACGTGCCCGAGCCACCACCTGAACAGGTCGTGGTTGGCCACCACCTCGGAGGTCCAGGCCTCGCCGGCGGGGCGGCCGCACTCCTCGGCGAGCAGGGCGACGACCTCGTCGGCGCGGGCGAGGAAGGCCCGGTGCAGCTCCGCCACCGCCCGGCGCCGCCCGTCGAGGCCGAGCTCGAACCAGGCGTCCTGGGCCGCCCGGGCGCGCTCCACCAGCCCGGCCACCGCCCCCGGCGGCGTGCAGGGCACCTCGGCTCTTCGCTCGCCGCTGCGCGGATCGAAGCAGAGGATGCGCGCGTCGTCCCCGGTCCCCTCGATGCGTCCGCCCATCCCGCCTCCTTCAGGCCGGCCGCAGGCGGCGGTTCGCCCGGACGAGCAGCACGAGGGGCACCGCCCAGCCGAAGGCGTCGAGGGCGCCGACGACGTTGAGGGTGGGCGCCAGCGAGGACCGCATGATCGGCTCGGTGCTCCCGGCCAGCCAGTCGGCGAAGCTGCCGAGGGCGAGGTAGCGGTCGAGGGTGAGCCCCCACAGCCCGAACCAGGTGAGCAGGCCGGCCAGCAGCACCGCCCAGGCCGCCGCGCGCCGGCCGCGCTGCAGGGACACCGCCGTCAGCGTGTGCCCCGACAGCCCGGCGAGGACGAGGACCAGGGCGAACAGGGCGTGGACCGCCGGCATGGGGAGGTCGGCGCTGGGCACCATGTAGCAGAGCATCCAGTCCGGGGCGCGGATCACCACCCAGGTGACCACGGCCCAGAAGAACAGGGCGTAGAACACCGTGGCCCACGCGCTGGGCCCGAAGGGGTCGGGACGCCGGGCGACGAGCAGCCTCCGCGCCACGAGGGCGTTGGCGCTGCCGATCGCGAACAGCATGGGTGGGTCGATGAGGTAGGTCTCGCACCCCCTGGAGCCATGGGGGTCGGCTCCGGGCCGGCAGTATAGCGCCGGGGGCCGGCGCGGCGGCGGAAAGGGGCCGCCGGCTCAGCGCCGGTGGTTCGGGAGATCCCGCCCGACCCCCGTCCAGCGCACCGCCGGCAGGGCGAGGAAGTCCTGGCGCCAGCGCGGGGGGACGTGGGTGAGCACCGCGCGCACCACGTCGGCGGCCTCCGCCTGGTGGGCGCGGGTGCCCGAGGCGTGCAGGACCTCGAGCAGCAGGAAGCGGTCGCCGCTCGCCCGGGTCTCCCGCTCGGCCGAGGCGAGCACCTCGGCGTCGCCCCCGACGGTGGCCCCGAACAGGAGCAGCCGCGCGGCGAGGCGCCGGTCGCCGGCGATGCTCAGCACGTCCATCGCCTCGGTGATCGCGTCGGGATCGGCCGTCAGCACGCCGGCCATGCCGAGGAACCAGGCGCCCATCGCCGCGTAGCCGGCCTGCCGCGCCTCGACCTCGCCGGCCTGGAACACCGCGAGGGCGGCCTGGTGGTCGCCGGAGACCAGGCGGGCCTCGGCCTGCACCAGCCGGTAGTGCATGCGCGCCCAGGCGGCGCTCACCGGGTCGAGGGCCACGCGCCCCTCGTCGAGGTGGCGCCAGGCGGCGTCCCAGTCGCCCATCGCCAGGGCCACCGCGGCGCGGCCGGTGGCGACGACGCCGCCGAGGTAGGGGATGTCGGCGAAGCGGGCGGCGTCGGCGGCCTCGTCGAGGGCCAGGGTCGCCTCGTCGGCCTTGCCGGCGCGCAGCCGGGCCATCGCCAGGCCGAACTGGCTCGGCACGAGGTGCTGCGGGAGGCCCAGGCCGCGGAGCTGGCTCGACTCCTGCTCGAAGTGGCGCGCGGCCTGGGCGAGGTGGCCCTCCTCCAGGAAGATCGCGCCGAGCCCGCCGTCGGCCAGCGCCGCGTACTCCCGCCGACCCTGCCGGCGCGCGACCTCGGCGCAGCGGGTGTAGAGGCGCACCGCCTGCTCGGGGCGCGCGCTGCGGTGGTGGCCCCGGGCGGCGAGGAGCAGGGCCGTCGGCAGCGAGGGGTCGTCGGGGCGGTCCCGGAGCAGGTCGAGGGCCTCCTCGGCGAGCAGCGTGGCCTGCCGGTCGTCGCCCGAGTCCTGGTGCAGCCGGGCCTGCTGGACGGTGCCGCGAGCGATGAGCGAGGTGTCGCCGAGGTCCTCGGCGAGGCGCAGCCCCGCCGCCAGCGCGGTGATCGCCTCGTCCCGCCGCCCGACCGCCACCAGGGCCTCGCCCCGGGACAGGGCGAGGCCGGCCGCCACCCGGGTCGGCGCGCCGGGGATGCGGCTGGCCCGGTCGAACACCTCCAGGGCGCGGGCGTGCTGCCCGCGGGCGAGCAGCTCGTCGCCGAGGGCGAGGAGGGCGCCGGGGGCTTCGGCCGGCGGGGCGGCGTGGGCCCGGTGCCAGGCGAGGCGGCTGTCGCGCCAGGGGCCGGG
>WGAH01000666.1 GCA_015489145.1 Deltaproteobacteria bacterium | reverse complement strand
CGGCAGGGGGTCGCCGGCCGCGCCCCGCCCGGCCGGCGACCCCCTGCCGCTGGCCCTCGCCCGCCTCGACTACCGCAAGTCCGAGATCGACCGGGCGCTCGCCTCCCCCGAGGTGCCGCCGCCGGGTGAGGCCCCGCTGGAGGACCGCCTGCGCGCCGCCATCACCGTGCTGTCGAGGCCCGCATGAACCCCTACCGCCCCGGAGGCGCCCCCGAGCTCGACGCCCGCGCCGTCGTCGAGGACCCGGCCCTGCGCCCGCGCAACCTCGACGAGTACGTCGGCCAGGCCCGCGTCGTCGAGAACCTCCGCGTCTACGTCCGCGCCGCCCGCGCCCGCGGCGAGGCGATGGACCACGTCCTCCTCAGCGGCCCCCCCGGCCTGGGCAAGACCTCGCTGGCCCACATCATCGCCGAGGAGCTCGGCGTCGACATCCGGCCCACCTCGGGGCCGGTGATCGAGCGGGGCGGCGATCTCGCCGCGATGCTGCTCAACCTCCAGCCCCGCGAGGTGCTGTTCATCGACGAGATCCACCGGCTGAACCGCGCGGTCGAGGAAGTCCTCTACGGCGCCCTCGAGGACTTCCGCGTCGACGTGATGTACGGGCAGGGGCCCGGCGCCCAGTCGGTGAGCATGGGCCTGAACCGCTTCACCCTCATCGGGGCCACCACCCGGGCCGGCCTGCTCACGCGGCCCCTGCGCGACCGCTTTCACATCCAGTTCAACATGGAGTTCTACTCGCCGGCCGAGCTCGCCGAGATCCTGCGGCGCAGCGCGGGTCGCCTCGGCCTCCCGATCACCGACGAGGCCGCCCGGGAGCTCGCCCGCCGCAGCCGGGGCACCCCGCGGGTCGCCAACCGCCTGCTGCGCCGGGCGCGCGACTTCGCCGAGGTCGAGGGCACGGGCGAGGTCGACCTGCCCATCGTCCGCCTCACCCTCGACCGCCTCGGCATCGACGAGGAGGGCCTCGACGGCATGGACCGCCGGGTGCTCGCCACCATCGCCCGCAAGTTCGACGGCGGGCCGGTCGGCATCGACAACCTCGCGACCGCCATCGGCGAGGAGCGCGACGTGATCGAGGACGTCTTCGAGCCCTTCCTCATCCAGCGGGGCTTCCTCAAGCGCACCCGCCAGGGACGGGTCCTCACCCAGCGGGGGTTGCGGCACATCGGCATCGACCCCTCCCCCGACCAGGAGACGCTGTTTTGACGGGCGCGCTCTGGCTGCTGGCGCTGGCCGCCCGGGCGGGCACCCCCCAGGCCCTGCCCGTGGTGAGCCTCGCCGTGGGCGACGCGGTGGCGACGGTCGAGGTCGCCGACGACCCGCGCGAGCGGGGCATCGGCCTCATGTTCCGCGACCACCTCGACCCGGATCACGGCATGGTCTTCGTCTACCCCGACGAGGACCGGCGCCACTTCTGGATGAAGGACACCGCCGTGCCCCTCAGCATCGCCTTCCTCTCGAAGGAAGGCGTCATCGTGTGGCTCGCCGACCTCGAACCCTTCGACACGCGCCCGGTGGGCTCGGTCTTTCCCGCGGCCTACGCCCTGGAGATGCCCCGGGGGTGGTTCGCCGAGCACGGCGTGGCGGTGGGCGACCGCGTCGAGGGGCTGCCGCCCCCGTCGAAGCGGTGAGCGCCGTGCGCCGCACCCTGGCCCGGCCCGCGAGCTTCGCCGGCGTGGGGCTGCACAGCGGGGTCGAGGCGCGGCTGCGCGTCGAGCCGGCCCCGGCCGGGCAGGGGCTCGTGTTCGTGCGGGCCGACCTGCCGGGGGCGCCGCGGGTGCCGGTCGCGGTGGAGGCGGTGGTCGACACCCGGCTGGCGACGACGCTCGGCCGGAACGGCGTCCGCGTCGGCACCGTGGAGCACCTCCTCGCCGCCCTGCTCGGCGCGGGGGTCGACGACGCCACCCTGGTCCTCCACGGCCCCGAGGTTCCCGCCCTCGACGGCAGCGCCGCCGGCTTCGCCCGGGCCTTCGCCGAGGCGGGCCTGCTCGCCCGCGACGCGCCGCGCCCGCCCCTCCGCCTCCCGGCCCCCATCGAGCTGCGCGAGGGCGCGCGCCGGGCCCGGCTGCTGCCGGCCGACCGCCTCGAGATCGACGTCCGCATCGACTTCCCGGCGCCGGTGGGCGCGCAGCGCTGCGCCTTCGCCCTCGAACCGGGGGCCTTTTCCCGCGAGCTGGCCTGGGCGCGCACCTTCGGCTTCCTCCGCGACGTCGAGGCGCTGCGGCGCATGGGGCTGGCGAAGGGCGGAAGCCTCGACAACGCCGTCGTCTTCACCGAGGACGGCCCCCTGAACGAGGGCGGGCTGCGGGCTCCCGACGAGCCGGCCCGCCACAAGGCCCTCGACCTCCTCGGCGACCTCGCGCTGCTCGGCCGGCCCCTCCTGGCGCGCGTCGAGGTGGAGCGCCCCGGCCACGGCTTCACCGCCGCCCTCGCCCGGGCCGTCCTGGCGGCGCGGGCGGGCTGAGGGCCGGCCCGGCGCCCGCCAGGAAGGGTGCTCAGTCCGGCGTCGGGCCGCCCTCCCCCAAGGCGAGCCGGCGCATCACCGCGTCCACCTCCGGGTCGCGCTCGCCCGGGCGCTCCGGCGGATCCGCCGCCGCCCAGCCGATGAGGCGCAAGCTCGCCCGCTCCTGCTGCCGGAAGGCGTCGAGGAGCGGTTGGTCGTCGAGGCCGTATTCCCGCAGGAGCGAGGGCAGGCGCCGGAGGAGCAAGTGATTGTTCCATACCAGGTCGCGGAGGATGCGGGTCTTCATCTTTCGCGAGAGGTCCACCCAACCATCGACAATCCCCATCGCATCTTTGAGATTGCCCAGCTTTAGCCGCTCCACCCGGTCCCACCGAATCGCCCGGTGCGGCGGCACCAGCCAGCGCTTCAAGGCCTCCCGGACCTGGGGCCCGTGCTCCTTGTCGCGCGCCGCCTCGAGGAACCCGACCGCCTCCGCCTGCACCAGCTCCGCCTTCCACGGTGAAAAGGCGTTCACGAACAGGAAGCGGAACAGGCGGTCCACCAGGTCGGCCCGCAAGCTCGGCGCGAAGCCGGGCTGCTCGTCGAGGAGCCCCATGATCAGCGAGGGATGGCGCTGGTCGTAGCGCCCGGGGCGCAGGGATCGCCGCAGCACGGCCGCGCCCAGCTCCGCGAGGCGGTCGTCCTCGCCCGCGATGACCCCGAGGATGCCGGCGGCAAACACGACGATCTCCCGCGAGTCGTAGGCGAAGGGCCGGGCGGTGAGCCGCGCCCACCGTTCACCGTCGCGCAACACCTCCCGGGCCGCGAAGAACTCGGCCACGGTGAGGTGGACGAAGGCCCAGCCCCCCGGACGGCGCACCAGGAGGGCGGTGTCGCGCTCGAGGCGCGCCAGCGTGCGCCGCGCCGCTTCCCGCGCGACCTCCTCGGGAAGCCGGCGCCGCTCCACCTCGAACAGCACCTCTTCGATCTCGGCCGGCCCGACGGGCCGCCCCCTCCGCTTCACCATCGCCCAGGCCAGGGGCCCGAGCACGCGCATCACGTCCGCGGGGGTCCAGGACCGGCCGCCTTCCCCACCGGCGGCCCTCGCCAAGCTGCGGGCCCGGCGCCACCGGTCCACCAGCAGCTCGCCGAGGCGGTGGAAGACCTCGACACGGCGGTCCGGCAGCCCGGCGTCGAGGTCGTGGAGGAGGATGAGGAACACGAGCATCAGCGGATTGCGCGCCAGCGAGCGAAGGGCGCGGTCCTGGCGGATGCGGCGGAACAGGTCGTCGGGGTCCCGCCCGTGCCGCCGGGGCAGGATGCGGTGGAATCGGTGGATCACCTCCCGGATCTGCCGCCTGTCGGGACGGCCGCAGCCGACGATCTCGAATCGGCGCACCTGGGCGGCGCGCAGGTCGTCCACGACGGGCGTCCGGCCGGTGACCACCACCGCCGCCGCCTCCAGGCGCGCCAGCTCGTCGAGCACCGCGCGGCGGGCCCCGGCCTCGGGCAGCTCGTCGAGCCCGTCGAGGAGCAGCACCACCTCGTCGAGGTGGTCGAGGATGGCGCGGGCGCCGGCCACGCCGAGGCCCTCCAGCCAGTCCGCGAGGAAGGCCGCGAAGGGGCGCACGCGGCGTTCCCGGTCCTGCCCGTAGTCCGCCAGGGGCACGAGCACGGGCACGCCAGGCGGTAGCCCCGCCACCGGCGCACCGCCGGCGAGCCGCACCGCGAGGTGGCGCAGGAAGGTGGTCTTGCCGGCCCCCGGATCGCCGAGAACGAGCACGTGCCGCCCCGCCGCGTCCGCCTCGTCCCGCCGCGACAGGTCCACGAGGTCGATGTAGACCTGCTCGAGCTCCACCGCGCGGTGCTCGGCGGTCGCCGGCACCAGCCCCGTCAGGTCGAGCACCCGGTGCCGCTCCTCCATCTTCGCGCGGAGGTCCCGCGCCACCTCGGACCAGGGTCGTTCCGGCGCGGGGAGCCGCACGGTCCCGAGGAGGTCGGGGGCCACCACGAGGTCGACGGCCTCCCGCTGGAGCCGGCGAAGCTCCTCGGGACCGGACACCGCGATCAGCACGACGCGGCCGTCCCGGAGGAGGCGGTCCCGCGCGAAGTTGAGGGCGCGAAGGCGACCGTCCGGGTCGTCCCCACCCGAAAACCGGAATTCCACGAGCCGGTCGCCGGACGGCCCCTCGGGAAACCGCGCCCGGACCTCCGCCCGCAGCTCCGCGAGGGCCGCGTCGGGCACGACGAGGATGGCGACCACCCCGCGCCCGGCCGCGAGCTCGACCTGCTCGGCGAGCTGTGCGGCCGCCTCGACCGGCGACCACTCGGGCAGCTCGCCGG
Organism: Deltaproteobacteria bacterium; assembly: GCA_015489145.1. Classification (GTDB taxonomy): domain Bacteria; phylum Myxococcota_A; class UBA796; order UBA796; family UBA2385; genus S143-5. The sequence continues at coordinate 1,540 of WGAH01000666.1, read as the reverse complement.
CGATCATTCCTCGCCGCCGCCGAAGCGCCGCACGTAGTCGACGAGGATCTCGTGCGGGCGGAAGGTGAGGTCGCCGTTTCCGTAGCAGGCGACGTAGTTGTGGAACAGCAGCTCCTCCGCCACGTCACCCTCGGGCCGCGTTCCCCGCGCCAGGATGCGGCGGAGGACGGCGAGGCGCTGGTCGTCGAGGGCGTACTGCAACGCGATGCGCCGCCGCCGGATGCCCTCGGTGACGTCCTCGGGGGTGATGGCGCGACGCCGGGCAGCCAGGGCGGCCTTGCGCGACTCCCACAGCAGCAGCAGGAACTCGCGGACGACCCCGGAGCTCGCGACCGCCAGGCGTTCGAGGTCGGCGTCGGCGACGATGCCGTCGAGGGGGTCCGCCTCGGCCGGGTCGAGGTCTGCCCGGAACGCCTCGACGCGCCGGCGAAAAACCCCCTCCATGAAGGCGACGCCCTCCGGGTCCGGCCGCGCCTCGCCGCCCTTCGCGGAACGCACCACGGGAACGTTGGGCAGGATCACCTGCCGGAGCTTCCCGGGCATCCAGCTCGCCTGCACGCTGTGGCGCAAGCTCACCGGCGCGGTGAAGACCATGGGCGCCCGGACGGCGTCGAGGATCTCGGGTTGCTGGAACACGCGGAAGACGTCCGCGAGCTCGCCCATCTTGTCGATGCCTTCCACCAGCAGCAGGGCGGGTCGCCCGGAGAGCTTCGCCAGGCGCTCGACCGCGTCGTTGACGGCTTCCACCACCGCCCGGGCGTCTCCCATGCGCTCGGGCGGGATGAGCGCGGTCAGCTCGGCGCGCCCGAGGCCCTCGAGCCCCACCGGGCTGCCGGCCCGGTCCTTCGCCGCCCGGCCGGCGGCGGCCACCGCCCCGCCCACGGCCTGAACGGCGGCGCCCACGGCCTGCACCTTGGGGTCGGGATAGGACGTGATGAGGGCCCCGGCGGCCTTCACCATCTCGCCGACGACGTCGGCCTTCGGAGCGAACTTCTGCACCGCCTCCCGCAGGCGCTCCACGAGCTTCTTTTCGGCCTGTTCGTGGTGCTCGGCGCCGTCCGCGCCGGGCCCGGACCAGCGGCGCGCCTCCGCCAGCACGGCCAGCCCGATGAGAATCACCAGCGGCAGGGGCCCCCCGCCCCGCGGAAAGGCCGGCCCCGCGTCGAGGAGCACCGGCACGAAGTGGTGGCGCAGCTCCCAGCCGATGCGGCGCAGCTCGGTGGACTTGCCGCTCCCCCGGGAGCCGCAGAGCACCACCTTGACCTCGGCGGGGTCATCGGCGGTGAAGATCTCCTCGGCGATGGGCAGCGAGGGCCGCCCCGGGCGATCCTGGTAGAGGCGCTCCATGTCGGAGGGCCCGAGTTCCCGCCAGGGGTCGAACACCGGGGACAGGCGCTTCCACCACCGCAGCAGCTCGAGGTCCATCCCCACCTCCGTGCATGGAATGATAACCGCCAGCCACCGCGCGGGACTTGACAGGTCGCGGGCGAGACGGCAAGGATGGGGCGAACCGGCTCCCCCTTTCCCCCGGAGGCATCAT
>WGAH01000665.1 GCA_015489145.1 Deltaproteobacteria bacterium | reverse complement strand
GGGGCGGCGGGTCGTCGCACAGGCGCTCCACGGGGCCGGCGTCTTCGAGCTTGCGGCCGTCGGGGCCCAGCACCTTGACGCCGTTGTCGCTCGCCGGGTTGTGCGAGGCGGTGACCATCACCCCCGCCGCGGCGCCCCGCGCGGGCACGGCGGCGGACAGGGCGGCGGTGGGCAGCACCCCGGCGTCGAGCACCGTCGCCCCGCCGGCCCGCAGGCCGAGACCCAGGCGGGAGACGAGGAAGGGGCCGGAGGCCCGGCCGTCGTGACCGACGATCACCTCGCCGCCGCCGCACCATTCGGCGATGGCCCGCCCCGCGAGCTCGGCGCCCTCGGCGTCGAGGGGCCAGCGGCCGGCGGGTCCGCGAATGCCGTCGGTTCCGAAGCGGATCGGGGGGCGCATGGGTCCTCCGGGCGTGGGGGGAGGGACCTCCTATGGACCCCGCCGCCGGGCGCAAGCGCGGGGTCTTCAGCGGGGGTCGCCGGCCGCCGGGCTGAGCACCACCTGGTCCGGGCTCACCGAGCGCACGACCACCGCGTCGGCCGGCCCCGGGTGGACCACCTCGATGGGGTTCGGGTCGGCCTTCGGGTCGAAGCGCAGGGTGACGGGGCGCCGCCCGTCGGCCCCCTCCGGCAGGTGCAGGACGACGTGGACCCGCTCCGGGTCCATCTTCTCGACGATGTCGGCCGGCCCCGAGAGCACCACCGTCACCGTGGGCACCGAGGCGGTCCAGCCCGGCGCGCGGGGCATGACCGGCACGTCCTCGAAGGTGCGGACGGCGACGACGGGCTCCACGTCCACCCGGACGTGGATCTCGGGGTTGCCGACGGGGCGCACCGTGCGCTGCGCGATGGCGAGGGGCACCACCTTGTCGAGGTCGTGGCGGATGCCGTCGATGTCGACGATGTCGGTGCTCACCTCGGCGATGGAGCGCACCAGGGACTGCGGGCCGCCGATCTCGACGGTGTCGGGCTCGACCGAGACGCTCACCAGGCGCCAGTTCTCGGCCGGCTCGCCGATGACCGCCGGCCGCACCTGCACCGTGCGGGTCATCGCCCGGTCGAGGGTGAGGTCGATGGCCGGCGGCGAGAGCTGCACCACCGCGACGCCCGTCGGCAGGCCCTGGATGGACCGCTCGGTGAAGTCGATGGAGACGGGGCCCTCCTGGGCGTCGGACAGGTCGACGGGCAGCACCAGGCGCGTGCGGTCGAGGCGGCGCACGAGCCCCTGGGGCCCGCGCACGGTGGCGACGAGGCTGGTGCGCGGCTCCTCGACCTGCACCAGGCCCTCGGGCCAGCGGTAGTCCACCCGCACCCGCACCCGCTGCTCCACCACCCGCTCGGTCTGCACCCAGGTCCAGGCGCCGACGGCGAAGAGCAGCGCCAGCAGCTTGAGGGCCAGGTCGCGGGTGAAGGCGTCCACGACGACCTGCCGCGCGCCGCGCCGACCGCGCTCGCCGGGGCGGCTCACCGTTCCTCCCGCGCCGCCGGCGGCTCGGCCGGCTCGGGGCCGCCGCCGGGCTGGAGGGTCTCCTGCAGGAGGTCCCGGAGCTGGTTGACGTCGGTGGTCGGCATGATCTGGCCGTGCTCCACGAGCGAGACGGTGCCGCGCTCCTCGCTGACGACGATGACGAGGGCGTCGGTCTCCTCGGTCAGCCCGATCGCGGCGCGGTGGCGGGTGCCGAAGAAGCGGCTGACCGTCTTGGAGTGGCTGAGCGGCAGGAAGGCCTTGGCCACGGCCAGGCGGCCCTTCTGGATCACGACGGCGCCGTCGTGCAGGGGGCTGGTGGGGTGGAAGATCGCGAGCAGGAGCTCCTGGCTGACGAGGGCGTCGAGGTGCGCGGCGGGCTCGACGTATTCCTCGAGGGAGGCCTCGCGCTCGATCGCGATGAGCGCGCCGATGCGCCGGCTGGCGAGGGCGAAGCTGGCGCGCACCAGGTCCTCGAGCATCGAGACCCGGGTGGGGGTGCGGATCGAGGGGAACAGCCGCCCGCCGGCGGTGGCCAGGCCCCGGCGGATGTCCTGCTGGAACAGGATGATCACCGCCAGCACGATGTAGACGAAGAACTTCTCCAGCACCCAGTGAATCGTGTAGAGGCCGATCCAGCCGCTCACGAGGTAGAGCGCCACCAGGACGAGCAGGCCGAGCAGGCTCTGGATCGCCCGGGTGCCCCGGATCACCAGCATGGCCCGGTAGAGGATCCAGGCCATGATGGCGATGTCGAGGACATCGAACCAGGTCAGGGTCTGCCAGAGCCAGCCGAGCATCCGGGCGCCGGGGAGGGGGAGCGGGGGCCCAGGC
>WGAH01000664.1 GCA_015489145.1 Deltaproteobacteria bacterium | reverse complement strand
GCTCCTCCTCCGCCTGCTCGCCTGGACCGTCGTCCTCGGGGTGCTCGGCGGCCTCGCCGGCGCCGGCGGCCTCGCCTTCGCCTTCTGGTGGTACGGCCGCGACCTGCCCACCGTCGAGGCCCTCGCCGAGTACCGCCCGCCCACGGTCACCATCGTGCGCGACGCCAAGGGCCGACTGCTGGGCGAGATCTACGAGAAGCGCCGCTACGTCGTCGCCCTCGACGAGATCCCCGACCGGGTGAAGAACGCCTTCATCGCCGCCGAGGACGCCAACTTCTGGACGCACTCGGGGGTCGACTACGAGGGCATCCTGCGCGCCGTCCTCCGCAACCTGCTGCGCGGCCGCAAGGCCCAGGGCGCGAGCACGATCACGATGCAGGTGGCCCGCAACTTCCTGCTGTCCAGCGAGAAGACCTACGAGCGCAAGATCCGCGAGATCATCCTGTCGCGCCGCATCGAGGAGGCCTTCGACAAGGAGCACATCCTCTACCTCTACCTGAACCAGATCTACCTCGGCTCGGGGGCCTACGGGGTCGAGGCGGCGGCGCGCACCTACTTCGGCAAGCACGTCGGCGAGCTCAGCCTCGCCGAGGCGGCCATCCTCGCGGGGCTGCCCCAGCGCCCGAGCGACTACTCGCCCCACCGGCACTGGCAGAAGGCCCGGGCCCGGCAGGAGTACGTCCTCGGGCAGATGCTCGCCAAGGGCTACATCTCGCGGGAGGAGTACGACCGGGCGATGGCCGAGGCGGTCGAGATCGTCTCGCCGACCAACGAGTTCCTGCACCAGGCGCCCTACTTCACCGAGCACATCCGGCGCTACCTCGTCGACACCTACGGCGCCGACAAGATCTACAACGACGGCCTGGTCGTCGACGCGACCTGCGACCTCGACCTGCAGCGCACCGCCCAGGAGGCGCTCGCCGAAGGGGTGGCCCGGGCCGACCGGCGCACGGGCTGGCGCGGCCCCCTGCGCCACCTCGACGGCGCGGCCGTCGAGAAGTTCCGCGCCGACCAGGAGGAGGCGCTTCGCCAGGAGCAGGCCCACGCCCACCTGCGCGTCGCCGACCCGGCCCACGGCGGCGGCCCCGACCCGCTCCCGGAGCGGTCCACCCTCGAACGGGGGCGCACCTACGAGGCCGTCGTGCTGGAGGTCGCCCAGAAGCACGCCGTCGTCGGCATCGGCGCCCACCGGGCCCTCATCCCCCTGTCGTGGACGAAGTGGGCCTACGAGCCCAACCCGGAGCGGAGCTGGAAGTACCGGGCCCTCGGCGACCTGCGCGAGGCCCTGAAGGCCGGCGACGTGGTGAAGGTGCGGGTCGAGGCCCTCTCCAGCGAGGATGTCGACAACCTCAAGGGGTACACCGCCGCCGGCCCCGGTCCCTTCGCGGCGGCCCGGCTCGTGCAGGACCCGGCGCTGCAGGGGGCCTTCTTCAGCTTCCGCCTCTCGGACGGCGCGGTGCTCGCCATGGTCGGCGGCGTGGACTTCGAGGACTCGGAGTACAACCGCGCGATCCAGGCCCGGCGGCAGGTGGGCTCCACCTTCAAGCCCATCGTCTACTCGGCGGCCATCGCCAGCCGGAAGTTCACCGTCGCCTCCCTGGTGCAGGACGCGCCGACGATCTTCCGCACCCTCGGCGACAAGCTCTGGAAGCCCGGCAACTACGGCGGCGAGTACCTCGGCAACATCACGCTGCGGCGGGCGCTGCAGATGTCGCGCAACGTCTGCACGGTGCGGGTCCTCGACAAGCTCGGCCTCGAGGAGGTCTACAAGCAGGCCGGCCCGCGCCTTCGCATCGGCTACGACCAGCCGAAGTGCAGCCGGGTCCACATCCCCGCCGACGCGCCCTGCGAGGGCACGCGCAGCCCCTCGCCGGTGGCGGGCATGAGCTGGTGCGAGACCTGCGACCCGACCTCCTGCCCGCTGGTGCAGCCCGGGCAGCGCACCGCCCTCATCGACGGTCGCCGGCAGCCGATCGGCGACCCGAAGACCTGCCTCGACGAGCCGGTCCGCATCGCGCCGCCGGCCCTCGACGACCCCGACGCCTCCAAGGCCCTCGGCGACGAGTGGTGCCACTCCTGCGACGTCAACCTGCGGGTCTGCGACTGGCTGCCCTACGAGGAAATCCCCGAGCGCGACTTCTGCGTGGACGCCCGCATGGACGACGACGGCAAGATCTGGTGCCGATCCTGCGACCTGAGCATGGGCCTCGGGTCGAGCGCCCTCACCATGGTCGAGCTCGCGCGGGCCTACAGCGCCTTCGCCACCTACGGCCACCTCGTCGAGCCGCACTTCATCGACCGGGTGATCGACCGCGACGACACGGTGATCGAGGCCTGGCAGCCCCCGGCGGAGGGCTGGCCCGAGGTCCTCGACCCGCCGGTGGCCGCCATCACCCACTGGCTGCTCCACGAGGTCGCCACCGGGGGCACCGCGGCGCGGTCCAACCGCCTCGGGCTGCACGTCGCCGGCAAGACCGGCACCACCAACGACTTCATGGACGCCTGGTTCGTCGGCTACAACACGAAGCTCATCGCCGCCGCCTGGGTGGGCTACGACAAGCCGCGCTCGATGGGGCGCTCCTTCACCGGCGGGCAGACCGCCCTGCCGATCTGGATGGACTACATGAAGGTCGCCGCGCCCCGCGACGAGGACGAGGACTTCCCCGCCCTGCCCGGCGTGGTCTGGGCCCCGATCGACGAGTCCACGGGCCGCGTCGCCATCGGCGGCCGGAACATGCCCTTCCTCCCCGGCACCGTGCCGGACAACGTCGTCGGCGAGGTCGGCCAGAAGACCGCCGAGGACCTGCTGACCACCGACTTCTGACGCCCCCGGCCGCGCCGGTCCCCCAAGGTGGCTCCATGACCCTCCGCCTCGCCTCCCCGCTCCCGATCCTCGCCGCGATGCTCGCCGGCTGCACCACCACGACCTCCACGCTCGCCGAGCGCTGCACGATCGAGGTGGAGGCGGTGGAGCCGGCGGCGGCCGAGCCGGGCGACCACGTCGTCCTCCGCGCCCGGCCGCTCACCACCAGCTTCGACACGGCGATCTACCTCGACGGCGCCCGGGCCGCCGTCCTCGACCTCAGCCGCGACGGCTGCGACGCCTGCGACACCTGCCGCAGCGAGAACGGCTGCAACGTCTGCGGCGACTGCGACGCCTGCGATGCCGAGTGCCGCGCGGACTGCTCCGAGACGGTGACCTTCGCCGTGCCGGACATGGCGGCGGGCGAGACGGAGCTGCGGATCTACAACAGCCACGGCACCGGCGGGCCCGTCCCCTTCACCGTCGAGGGCGGCCCGGCGGACACCGGCGGGACCGACTCGGGCGCGGGCGACACCGCCTCCAGCGACACCGCCGCCAGCGACACCGCCGCCAGCGACACCGCCTCCGGCGACACCGCCGCCGCCCCGCCCCGCTGAGGGTCCGCTTTCCGGCCCATCGCGGGGGCATCGCCGCCGAGATCGCGGTCCCGACTTGCATCCCCCTGTGGCGCTTTGCTATGTAGCCGGAGATTCCCACCCCTCGACTCCGCGGTACCCATGCGCAACTCCTCCACCCCCAGCTCCGTCCTCCTCCGCGCCGGGCTCGTCGGCGCCGCCCTCCTCGGCGCCAGCCAGCCCGCGCTTGCCGGCGGCGTGGGCTTCATCGGCACCGCCGGGGTCCACACGGCCCGCGCCTACTACTACAACGACGAGGGCCAGCAGGGCATCGACCTCCAGGCCCGGCCCAACATGGGCGCCGGCCTCGAGGTGGTCCTCGGCGACCGCGACGACCGCATCCAGGGCGTCGTGCGCCTCTACTCCCTCACCGACTGGCCCCTCAACGACCCGGACCTGTCGAAGGAGGACCCCTCCTACGACTACACCTTCCCGCCCGAGTCCTCCCAGCCCAAGAAGACCACCGGCGCGCTCACCGCCGGCGTCCAGTGGGGGCTGTGGGGCGACCCGGAGGGCCTCGAGATCGTCGCCCACACCCTCGTCGGTTCCGGCTTCCTGTCCAAGGACAACCTCGAGTTCCTCATCCTCGAGCCCGGCGCCGGGGCCACCTGGCGCATGAACGACCGGGTGCAGCTCGTCGGCACCGCCGCCTGGACGGTGCGCTACCGCAAGTACTACTCGAACGGCGCCAACGTCTACGCCGGCGTGCGCTACCTGTTCGACTGATCCCGGAGCCGCCACGCTGCGCCCGCCGCCCTGGTTCGTGGCCCTGCTGGCGGGCGGCTGCGCCTTCGCCGACAGCCACCTCGACCGGCACGACCAGGTCGCGCCGGCGGGCCCGTGCTGGGAGGTGAACCTCGGCGACGGCCTCGACACCGCCGACACCGCCGAGCTGCACGCGCTGTTCGCCTGCCTCGACCAGTCCGGGGACCTCGCGCCGCTGGCGGTCCTCGACGCCGCCCTCGACGCCGAGGACCGCGACGGCGTCCCGGTGGGCCTCACCCTGGCGGCGCTCTACAACGGCCTGGACGTGCCGTCGGCGGCCCTCGCCGACCTCGCCGCGCTGATCCGCGACGGCACCGCCGCCACCCTGGCCGAGATCGGCGTCGAGGCGCTCTACGGACGTGCCTACCCGACGGTGGCCGCCGGGGGCGTGGAGCTGCGCGCCGGCAGCGAGCTCGACCGCGGGCTCGTGCGCCCCGCGCTGCCGCTCGCGCGGGACGCGGCCACCGTGCTCCTCGACGAGCCCGAGGTCGCCCCGCTCCTGGGAGAGGCCCTCGCCGGCGAGGCCGCGCGATCCCTGGTCTGCGCCGCCGCCGGTCTCGCGGAAGCCGACGACCCCGAGGTCTCCGGGCTCGCCGACCGCCTGCTCCCCGAGCTGGGCGAGGCGGTGGCGGCCACCGCCGAGGCCGACAACGACCGCTGGTCCGGGGCCAGCGGCGACTCCCTGCGCGACGCGGCCGAGGCGCTGCTCCTCGACACGGCGGGAGACGGCGCCACCCCCCTGGAGGCGATGCGCGGGGACCTCGCCCCGCTCCTCGCCGACGCGGCCCTGGGCGAGGCGGTGGAGGCGGTGCTGGCCGAGGCGCGCGCCGACGGGCGCGTCGAGCCCCTGCCGCTCCAGCTCCTCGCCCTCGCCGGCGAGGACCCCGAGGGCGGCGCGCTCGAGGACGGGGAGGACTCGGCGCTGGCGGCGCTCGTCCGGCTGGTGGCCGAGGCCGACGCGCCCCTCGACTGCTCCTTCGACCTGTGGGTGACCGATTTCGAGGTCCACCTCGACAACCTGGCCGTGGCGATCCTGGCGGTGCTCGCCGAGCAGGACCCGGAGCGGGTTCAGGGCGGCGTCGACGTGCTCGGGACGGTGCTCGGCTGGTCGCTGTCCCGGAGCACCCTGGAGGCCGTGGCCGACAGCGGCGTCTGCCCGGTCCTCGACGGGCAGCTCGTCGCCGACCTCCAGGCCCTCGACCGCCTCTCCGACCCCGAGACCCGCGACCTGGTGATCGTCGGCATCGGGCTCCTCGACGCCCTGCACGCCGGCGGCGAGACCGACCACCTCGGCGAGCTGGCCGGGCTCCTGCACACCGCCTGGGCCCGCGGCCTGGTGCCGCCGGCCGAGGAGCTGCTGCGCGACCTCGCCGACACCGCCCTCGCCGGCGACCTGGACGGCTGGCTCGGCCTCCTGCTCGACCCGGAGCCGATCCGCGCGGTGCCCTGCGCCGAGAGCACGGAGCCGCCGAGCCTCTCGCTGCTCCAGGCCGCCGCCGCCACCGCGGTCGGGGACGGGGAGGATTCCCCCGTCGCCGTGCTCGAGCCGCTCACGGCGCTCCTCGTCGCCCGGGACGAGAGCTGGACGGTGCTGCACAACGGGGCGGAGCTGGCTCAACAGGACGAGGCTCGGGTGCAGGGGCTCTGGGAGCTGCTGGCCCGCGCCGTGGACGAGGACCCCGACCTTGGCGCGCTCGACCGCATCGCCGACCTCCTGGCCGACCCCGACCGCCTCGGGCCGCCCCTGCGGGTGGTCGAGACGCCGGCCGTCCCCGAGGCCCTCGGACAGGCCGAGCTCGCCGAGGAGGGTCCCCTCCCCTTCGCCGCCCGGCTCGTCGTCGGCGGTACCCTCTCCACGCTCCTCGACACCCTCGCGCTGGTCCTCGACTGGCTCGAGGGCCTCCGTCCCTGACCGGCCGCCGCGCCGCCGGCGGCCCCCTCCCGCGGGGTGAGCCGTGCCCGAATTCCATGTTCCGCCCGCGCCGGCCTCCGGCCTCGACCACGCCTACGGACCCCGCGTCCACCTCCTCTCGCATCCCTGGGCGATGGCCCTGCTCGCGCGCCTCGGCCACCCCGAGACGACCCAGCCCCAGGTCAACCACCTGCTCGTCGCGCTCTACGACTGGCTGTTCGCCCAGGCCGCCGACCGGGTCCTGCGCCGCTGCCCGATGGCGGTGCCCACCCGCATGAAGGCCCGGCATCCGGGCGCCGAGGTCCGGGGCGAGTTCATCGACCCGACCCAGCGCGTGGTGGTCGTCGACATCGCCCGGGCGGGCATGGTCCCGGCCCAACGGGTCTTCGACGCGCTGCACCTGGTGCTCCGCCCCGACTGCGTGCGGCAGGACCACATCATCGCCAGCCGGCAGGCCGACGAGCACGGCCACGTCACCGGCCTTCGCATGGACGCGAGCAAGCTCGGCGGCTCGGTGGACGGGGCGACGCTGCTCGTGCCCGACCCGATGGCCGCCACCGGCACCAGCACCACCGCCGTGCTGCGCCACTACCTCGCCCACGCCGGCGTGCCGGCGCGCATCGCGCTCATGCACCTCATCGTGACGCCCGAGTACCTGCGGGCGATGACCGGGGCCTTCCCCCAGGCCGAGATCTTCGCGGTGCGGCTGGATCGCGGCCTTTCCGACGAGGCGGTGCTCGCCGCCCGCCCCGGCGAGCGCTGGGACGAGGAGCGCGGCCTCGACGACACCGACTACATCGTCCCCGGCGCCGGCGGGCTCGGCGAGGTGATCAACAACGCCTGGGTGTGAGGGGCCCGTCAGCGGGCGGCGATGCAGTCGATCTCGACCCGGGCGCCCTTGGGCAGGGCCGCGACGGCCACGGTGGAGCGGGCCGGGCGGCTGTCGCCGAAGGCCTGGGCGTAGACCTCGTTGACCTCGGCGAACTCGCCCATGTCCACCAGGTAGACCGTGCAGCGCAGCACGCGGTCCATCGACGAGCCGGCGGCCTCGAGGACGGCCTTGAGGTTGGCGAGGGCGAGGCGGGCCTGCTCGGCGGCGGTGCGGCCGACGATCTCGCTGCCGTTCGGCGGGATCGCGATGCTGCCCGAGGTGAACACGAGGTCGCCGTGGACGACGGCCTGGCTGTAGGGACCGATGGCGGCGGGGGCCGAGAGGGTGGAGACGGTCTGCATCGCGAGCTCCCGAGGGGGTCGGATCAGGGGGTGTAGACGGCGATGTAGGGGAGGTTGCGGTAGAACTCGCCGAGATCCAGCCCGTAGCCGACGACGAACTCGTCCGGGATCTGGAAGCCGACGAAGTCGATGTCGAGGTCGATCTCGCGGTGGGCGGGCTTGTCGAGCAGGGTGCAGACGCGCACGCTGCGCGGGCCGCGCACGGCGAGCATGCGGAGGAGGTAGTCCATCGTCAGGCCGGTATCGACGATGTCCTCGACGATGAGGCAGTCCTGGTCCTCGATGGGGTGGCGGAGGTCCTCGGTGATGCGGACCACGCCGGTGGAGCGGGTGCCGCCGTGGTAGCTCGACACGCCGAGGAACTCGCAGCGCACCTCGCCGCCGATGGCGCGGACGAGGTCGGCCATGAACACGAAGGAACCCTTGAGCACGCCGATGCAGGTGATCGGGCCGTCGCCCATGCGCTCGCGGATCTCGCGGCCGAGCTCGGCCACCCGGGCCTCGATGCGCTCCTCGGGGATCAGCACCTTCAGGCGGTTGTCGGTCATGGGGGCCTCCCGGTTGGCGCCAGCCTATGACGCGGGGCGGCCGGGAGGCCCGGGAGGCCTTGACGATCCTGTGAAACGGCGAGGGCTCAGCGGCGGCGCCGCCGGCGGCGGCCCCGGCCGGAGCCGGCGCGGGCGGCCTCGTCGACCACCTCCCGCACCACCGCGAGGATCTCGTCCCCGTAGCGCTCGACCTGCCAGTTGCGGATGCCGTCGATGGCGCGAAGCTCGTCGAGGGTGGCCGGGGCGGACCGGGCGATCTCCTTGAGGAGCTGGTTGTTGGCGACGACGACCGGGTCGAGCCCCTCCCGCTCGACGACGGCGTTGCGCCAGTTCTTGAGCGGCGTGAACAGCCGGTCGATGCCGGGGCCCCGGGTGGCGG
>WGAH01000663.1 GCA_015489145.1 Deltaproteobacteria bacterium | reverse complement strand
ACGACGACGTGGTTCGCCGCGTCGTAGTCGTTCGCCACCGCCGTGACCTCGACGCTGCCGCCGCTCACGGCGCTCACGCGCACCGTCTCCCAGGCGCCCACGCCGGTGCTCGCGCTGCTCGAACCCTGGAGGTCCACGATCAGCAACTCGTCGCCGGCCGCGAGCCCCCCGGCGTAGCCGTCGAGGGCCAGCGTCGTGTCGCCGGCGCTCAGGCTGCTCGTCACCGGCCAGGCGGCCCCGTCGGCCACGGTGCGGCTGCCGCTGGTGTCCACCGACAGGTCGAAGGTGGCGCCGGTGAGCGCGAGGTCCCCGTCGGCGCCGGTGCCGGCGCGGCGGTCGAGGAGGGTCGCCGCGCCGTCGGCGATCGCCACGGTGGTGGGGTCGTAGTCGTAGTCGGCGGAATCGTCGAGGGTCCAGGTGTCGGCCAGGGCGCTCAGCGCGGCGAGCAGGCCGCTGCCGGCGAGCAGGTGGAGGAGGCGTGCGCGCATGGGGACTCCGGGGCTGGAACCCCGAGCGTACCGCCTTCCAGCGGCGGAGGAGAAGGGGGGCGCGCCTTGACCGGGCCGCGGGCCCAGCTACAGGAGGCCCTCGCCCCCGGAGGCCCATGCCCGAACCGCGCGTCCTCGTCGTCAGCAGCTCGCTCCGCCCCGGCAGCCGCAGCCGCGTCCTCGCCCGCCTCGCGGCCGGGTCGGTGACCGCGCGCGGCGGCGTCGCCGAGTGGCTCGATCTCGCCGAAATCGGTGACATCCCCATCTGCGACGGCGAAACCTGCTGGTCCCACCCCGCCGTGCAGGCCGTGCAGGCCCGGGCCGGGGCCGCCGACGCGCTCCTCCTCGCCACCCCCGTCTACAACTGGATGCTCGCCGCGTCGGCCAAGAACTTCATCGAGCTGACGGGCCGGAAGTGGGCGGGCAAGGTGGTGGGCTTCCTGTGCGCCGCCGGCGGCACCCGCAGCCACATGGCGATCATGAGCGCCGCGGCGGCGATGATGCTCGACTTCCACGCCCTCGTGGTGCCGCGCTTCGCCTACGCGACGGGCGACGACTTCGGCGACGACGGCGCGCCCTCGCCCGACCTGGCCGAGCGGGTCGAGCGGGTCGCCGCCGAGACGGTGGGCCTCGCCCGCGCCTGGCCCGCCATTCGCACCGAGTCCCCGGCCTGACCCTCACCCCTCCAGCAGCGCCTCCCAGGCGCGCTCCTCGGGGGTGCGCGGGATGCCGGCGGCGTCGAGGCGGCGGCGGAAGACGCCCACCGGCGGCACGAGGCCGGCCTCGGTCCAGTCCGCCGGCGGGCTCGCGCGCAGGGCCTCGGCGGCGGCGGCCACGGCGGCGGCGGCGGCGCGCAGGTCGGCGGCGAGGACGGTGGGGTCCTCCACGCCGGGCGACGCCTCCCCGCTCGCCTGCCGGTCGCAGCGCCCGGCCATCGACCGCAGCCAGGCGAGGTGCGGCAGGCTCAGCAGGAGCACGTCGCCGTCCCCCGGACGCGGCGCCCGGGCGGCGAAGGAGCGGGCCAGGGTGCGCCGCGTCCCCTCGTGGAGGGCGGCGGCGACCTCCTCGCGGAGCTTGCGGGCGGCGAGGATGGCCTCGCGACGCTGCTCGTAGCGAACCCCCGCCACCGCGAGCAGCGCGAGGAGCCCCAGGGCGGCCAGGGTCCCCGCCCGGCTGAAGGCGCAGCCCCAGGCGAGCAGGCGCGCCTCGAAGCCGTGGCGGGTGAGCGCGATGCCGGCGGCCACGACCAGGAAGGCGACGGCGGCCAGGCGGCCGAAGCCGCGCGGGATCGCGCCCCCCAGGCGGATCTCCAGGCTTCGCAGCCCCGCCAGGCGATCCTCCAGCGTCGCCAGCTCCCGGTGGAGGCGCTGCACCGCCCGCACCCAGGCCAGCGGGGACCGGTCGTCGAGCGCAGCCGCCCCGTCCACCTCGACCAGCAGGCCCGCGGCGAGGAGGATGCGCCGCCAGCCGTCCGCCCCCAGCCGCGCCCCCGGCGCCGCCGCCGATCGAGCGTCGAGCTCCACCACCCGGCGCACCGGGGGCGGCCCCGCCTCGACGCCGCCCTCCACGGGTCAGGCCTTCCCGAGGTGCCGGTCCACCAGCTCGAGGAGCTTCCGCGGTTCCACCGGCTTCTCGACGAAGGCTTCCACCGGCAGGAAGTCCGGGGAGATGTCGTCGTCGCTGAAGGTGAAGCCCATGGGGCTGCGCTGGTTGACCGCGGACAGGATGATGATGGGAATGTCGGCCGTGGCGGGATCGCGCCGCAGGGCCCGGGCCGCCTTGAAGCCCGCCTCGAGGTCCGAGGGGAACATCACGTCCAGGATCACGAGGTCCGGCGCCACCCGGGCGACCTCCGCCGCCACCTCCCGGACGTGGGTCAACTCGTGGACCTCGTGGCCGTGCGCCTCCAGCACCATGCGGAGGCTGAGCAGGATGTCGCGGTCATCGTCGATCAGCAGGATGCGGGCCATCGGGGGCGTCTCCTTCGGAGCCGGCGGCGGGCTCCGGCGAGGGTGGAGCGGCGGGGTGCGCCGCGGGAAAGCGCACCGTCACGGTGGTGCCGCGGCCGGGGCGGCTGTCCACGGCGATGTCGGCGTCGTGCAGGCGGACCACCTCGGCGACGATGGCCATGCCCAGCCCCGAGCCGTTGGGGTTGTGCTCGACCGCCGCGTCGCTGCGAAAGTGGTCCTCGAAGATGCGGTCGAGGGCCTCGGGCTCGATGCCGATGCCCTCGTCGGCCACGACGAGGCGCACGCCCTCGCCGGTTCGCGCCACCGAGGCGCGGACCCGCCCGCCCTCGCGGGAATACTGCACGGCGTTTTCGAGCAGGTTCGACAGCAGGGTTCGCAGCGAGGCCTCGTGGCCGCGCACCCACGCGCCTCCCGGCAGGGGCGGGGCCACCTCCACCCGCACCTCCCGCGCGGCGCCCCGCACGCGGGCCTCGGCCGCCTCGTCGCCGAGAATGCGGGCGAGATCGAGTTCCTCGAAGGTGAGCTGCGCCGGTTGCAGCGTCTTGAGGTTGGCGAGGTGGATGATCTGCGAGATGCGCGTCATCAACAGGTCGCAGCGGTCCCCGATGCGCTCGACCACCGTGCGCGCCGTCGGGGGCAGGTCGCCGGCGTAGCCGTCCCGCAGCGCGAACACGTAGCTCTTGATCGCCGCGAGGGGCGCCTTGAGCTCGTGGGTGGCGCGCAGGGTGGCGCGCACCTTCTGGTCGGCCATCGCCCGAACCCGGTCATAATCCTCTTGTAACGCCCGCTCACGCGCACGAAGACCGCCGGCGAGCTGGGCGACCAGGTACCAGCAGGTCAGGAAGACCCCGAAGGTGGCCCCGATCCAGACCGTCGCCAGGGGCGGGCTGGCGGCGAGCTGCCGGGGCAGGTCGCTGCCGAGGATCGACCGGGGCGCGAGCAGCCCCCGCTCCATGAAGAGCACCGGCAGGCTGGCGAAGGAGGCCGCCAGCAGCGTCATGCCCAGGCTGCGGCGCGACGAGAGGTGCAGGGTGAGCAGGGAGATGTGGGCGAGGAAGAGCGCGGTGATCGGCGTCTCGATGACGCCGGTGAGGTAGGAGAGCCAGGCGAGCACGGCGAAATCGCCCAGCGACTGCACCACGAGGAAGGCGCGGGGCCCGAAGGAGCCGAGGCGGCGCGCGCGCACCGGGCGCAGGAGCGCGGTGTGCGCCGCGTTGGTCACCGCGAGCACGAGCTGCTGTACCAGGTGGGCTGGCAGGTGGGGGTGCGGTGGGCTTTCGCGGGGCTGGGCCTGCTGGGG
>WGAH01000662.1 GCA_015489145.1 Deltaproteobacteria bacterium | reverse complement strand
GCCTGGGCCGCGGCCGTCGCCCGCCCCCCCGGCGAGTCCCTCGGCGACGCCGTCCTCGACCTGCCCACCGACGCCGGCCCGACGATGGCGACGAGCCGCTACCTGTTCTGGCAGGCCTTCCACGGCCGGCCGATCCCCTACGGCCCCGATGCCCGCGCCAGCACCAGCGCCCTGGTGAACGACCCGGCCTTCCGGGCCCTCGCCGCCCTCTGCCGCCGCCGCGCCGACGAGGACCGCCGCCTCGCCCTGTGGAGCCCCGGGCCCGGCGGCACCGACCCCCGCCGGCTGCGCGCCCGGGGCATCCGCTGGATCGTGCTGCACCCGGACCTCGACCCGGAGGCCGCCCCGCGCCTGCGCGCCGCCCTGGAGGCGAACCTCGGCCCCGGCCGGGCGGTGGGCGACGCGCTGCTGTGGGACCTCGCCGCCCCCGAACGCTGAATCCGCCCCCTTCCACGGCCGGGTTCCGAACCGCCCGGCCCGTCGATTCGACGCCCCGCACGCGCGGGACCGTCCTGGATCAGCCCGCGGGCCCATCCCCCTTCGCCCCCCCCGCGCGACCCGAATAAGAGGCGCGCCTTCCGGACACAGGAGCACCCATGCACGAGCCCCACAAGATCAAGACCGTCCGGCGCACGGCCTTCCCCAACCTCCAGGAGCGCCGCGCGCACCTCGCCCGCGCCGACTTCAACGTCCTCCGCCTCACCCCCGAGCAGATCACCTTCGACATGTGCTCGTGGGGCAGCGGGGCGATGAGCCAGGAGCAGGTCGCCGGCCTCTACATCGGCGACGAGGCCTACGCCGGGGCGCGCAACTTCGAGCACCTCGCCGCCTCGGTGCGCGAGGTCTTCGGCCACGCCCACGTCTGCCCGACCCACAACCAGCTCGGCAACATCAAGCTCGTCACCACCACCATCCTGCCCGAGCGCGGTGCCGTCGCCAGCAACTCCCTCAACCTGCGCGACCCGCTCAAGCCCCGCGGCATCCTCTGCCCGATCTTCCGAAACCACGCCGAGACCGTGTTCACGGGCGACCTCGACCTCGCCGAGCTCGAGGAGTCCATCGAAACCGGGGTGCACGACTGCAACCCCGACGACATGCACCCCATCGGCATCGTCCACGTCGAGTGCTTCGCCGACGCCCAGCACCCGGTGAGCCTCGCCAACCTGCGCGCCGTCCGCGAGCTGGCCGACCGCCACGGCCTGCGCCTGTGGCTCGACGCCTCGCGCATCGTCGAGAACGCCTGGTACGTGCGCGAGCACGAGGAGGGCCAGGCCGGCCGGCCCATCGCCGACATCGTGCGCGACCTCGCCCGCACCGCCCACCTCGTGCAGATCGACGGCGCCCAGGACGCCCGCGCCCACACCGGCGGCTTCCTGTCCACCGACGACCCGGAGGTGTACGAGAAGCTGATGAACGAGGTCGTCGTCTACGAGGGCCTGCACACCTACGGCGGCATGGCCGGCCGCACGATGGAGGTGCTCGCCCGCGGCCTCGTCGAGATGGTGCGGGACGACCAGGTGAACTGGATCATGCACCAGGCCGAGCGCTTCACCGCCCGCCTGCGCGAGGCCGGCGTGCCCCTCGAGCGCGGCTGCGACGGCGCCTACATCAAGGTCGACGAGTTCCTGCCGCACATCGACAAGTACGTCAAGGACGCCTTCAGCGCCGCCCTCTACCTCGTCAGCGGCGTGCGGGCCGTCAACCCGGGGATGCTCTACCGCGACCGCCTGGTGCCGGTGCAGATCCCCCGCCTCGCCCTCACCAACCGGCAGCTCGACGAGGTGGCCGACGCGATCGTCCACCTCTGGAAGCACCGCGACGCCGTGCAGCCCCTCGAGCCCCTCGGGCAGTTCCGCTGGCGGGACGAGGTGCGCTACCGCTGGATCTTCCCCGACATCCCCGAGTACCGCTTCGACTGCTCGCCCCACGTCATCCACACGATCGAGTACGTCGGCCGCCTCGACCGCGAGGCCCGGCGCCGGGCGATCGAGGAGGCGGGCTACAACACCTTCCTGCTGCGCTCCGAGGACGTGACCATCGACCTGCTCACCGACTCGGGCACCACCGCCATGAGCACCGAGCAGTGGGCCCGCTTCGAGGCCGCCGTGCCCTCGATCGGCGCCAGCCGCGAGTACGCCGACCTCGTCAGCGTCCTGCAGGACGTCTTCGGCTACCGCTACATCCTGCCCACCCACCAGGGCCGCGCCGCCGAGCACATCCTGAGCCAGATCTGCATCCGGCCCGGCCAGTTCGTGCCCGGCAACATGTACTTCACCACGACCAAGCTCCACCAGGAGATGGCCGGCGGCGTGTTCGTGGACGTCATCGTCGACGAGGCGCACGAGCCCGAGAGCGACTTCCCCTGGAAGGGCAACATCGACATCGCCAAGCTCGACCGGCTGGTGGAGGAGCACGGCGCCGACAGGATCGCCTACATCTCCTTCGAGCACTCCGTGAACATGGCGGGGGGCCAGCCCGTGAGCATGGACAACATGCGGGAGGTCCACGCCTGGTCCCGCAAGCACGGCGTCCCCGTCTACTTCGACGCGACCCGGGTCGCCGAGAACGCCGTCCAGATCCAGCTCAAGGACCCGCGCTACCGCGACGTGCCCGTGCGCGACATCCTCCGCGAGATGATGATGTACGGCGACGGCTGCACGGTGTCGGGCAAGAAGGACTTCCTCATCAACATCGGCGGCGTGCTCGCCTTCCGCGACGACGCCGAGCTGGCCCGCAAGGCCGAGGAGATGCTGCGCGTCTACGAGGGCAACGTCAGCGACGGCGGCCTGCCGGTGGCCGACCTCGCCGCCATCGCCCAGGGCGTGCGCGAGATGCAGGACGACGCCTACATCCGCGCCCGGGTGCTCCAGACCCGCTACCTCGGCGAGCTGCTGATGGAGATGGGCATCCCCATCGTCACCCCGCCGGGCAGCCACGCGATCTTCCTCGACGCCCGCCGCTTCCTGCCGCACATCGACCAGGACGAGTTCCCGGCCCAGCGCCTCGCCGCCGAGATCTACGTCGAGACGGGGGTGCGGGCGATGGAGCGCGGCAACGTCAGCAAGGGCCGCAACCCCGAGACCGGCGAGAACTACCGGCCGAAGCTCGAGCTGGTGCGCCTCACCATCCCGCGCCGGGTCTACACCGACGACCACATGCGGGCGGTGGCCGAGGGCATCCGCCGGGTCTGGGAGCGCCGCCACGAGATCCGCGGCCTGCGCTTCACCTACGAGCCGGCGCGCCTGCGCTTCTTCCAGGGTCGC
>WGAH01000661.1 GCA_015489145.1 Deltaproteobacteria bacterium | reverse complement strand
GGGCCGTCGAGGCGGGGGGTGGGCCTCGGGTCGGCGAGCCAGCGGAGCAGCGGCCTGGCCGCCCGGTCCGGCGCGAAGCGCTGTTGCAGCCAGTCGGCGGCCCGCTCGACCTGCCGGGCGAGGCCGGCGTTCCGGTGGAGGCGCTCCACGGCGACGGCGAGGGCGTCGGCGTCTCCGGGGGGCACCGCCTCCACGAGGCCGGCCCCGGCCATCTCCCGGACGAGCTCGCTGACGGGGGTGGCGATGGTCCCGAGACCCATCCAGGTGAACCACGGCACCCGGGTGCGGCTGCCGAGCAGCGGTTCCACCCCCGGGGCGTCCAGGCTCAGGCCGGCGTGGACCCCGGCCAGCAGCGGCCCGAGCTGGGAGGTGGCGACCCAGCCGGCGACGTGGACGCGGTCGGGCCAGCGGGCGGCCCAGTCCAGGAAGGCGCGCCAGGGGGCCTCGGGCAGGCCGGGCACGGCCCCGCCGGTCACGACGAGGCGCAGGTCGGGGAGGCGGGCGAAGGCGCGGTCGAGGCCGCGGGCCAGGGTGGCGCCGTCGAACCAGGTGTTGAAGCTGCCGGCGACGAGGAGCCCCAGGGGCTCGCCGGCCCGGCGGCGCCGGGGGCGCGACGGGCGGCCGGGGAAGTGGAAGGCGACGGGCACGACGTGCACCGGCGGGTCGGGGCCGAGGAGGGCGAGGCGGCCGGCGAGGCCGAGCTGCCCGAGGAGCGCCAGGCGCTGGTCGTGGCTGATGACGCCGAAGGCGTCGGCCCGGGCCAGCACCGGCCAGGCGGCGGCCTGCACGGCGGCGAGGCGGGCCGGGTCGGGGTCGCCGGCGAGGACCCGGGCGTGGTGCTCGGCGAAGGGGTCGCCGGGGACGTCCACCCAGAGCGGCTGCTCCGGGGCGGCGGCGAGGCAGGCGGCCAGCCCCGGGAGGTAGGGCCCGGCGGTCACCACCGCGTCGGCGCCGGCCAGGCGGGCGCGCACCGCCTCGATCCAGCCGGGGCCTTCCGCCGGCACGGCATCCTCCCCGGCCGGGGCGTCGGGGGGCACGAGGAGGACGGGGCGCACCGCGTGGCCGGCGTCCTCCAGCACCCGGAGAAAGTGGGCGGTGCGGAGCTGCGGGAAGGTGAGGCGCCGCAGCCGCGCGGACGGCAGCGGGCCGGCTCCCACCAGGGCGACGCGGGCCAGGGCTACTCCTCGTGGTGGGTGATCAGGCCCCAGGCGTGGTCCAGGCGCACCAGGCCGTGGTCCTCGGCGTCGGTGACGATCTCGAAGTCGTAGAGCTGGTTGTGCCAGACGTGGGGCTTGAGGTGGTTCTTGTCGAAGACGGCGATGCTCAGGCGGTAGCGCCCGCCGAGCAGCGGCAGGCGCCGCCACTGGATGAAGTAGGTGTAGATGCCGTGGTAGCGGCCGTCGAGCACGCCGTCCCAGCGGGTGTTGGGACCGTGCACGTACACGCCGTCGTTGCGGAAGATCGCCACCCCGAAGATCGGCCGTTCCACGGGCACGGCGGTGCGGAAGGTCACCGCGACCAGCAGGTCCTCGCCGGTGCGGAAGCGCGTGCGCGGGCGCCCCTTGCCGTCGAGCAGGCGCACCCGGAGCACGCGCACCTCGCCGGTGCCCTGCACCACCGGGGTGTCGCCGTCGGTGATGTCGTAGGGCTCGGCGCTGACCGGCTCGGCCCAGGCGGCGGCCGGGTCGGGGACGCGGCAGGCCTCGACGATGGCCTGCTTGAGGGCCGGGTCGTCGACGGTGGCGCGGTAGCCCGGCGGGCGGGCCGGTCGCCGGGTCGGGGCGAAGGGGTGGACCTTGCGGACCCGGGGGCCGGCGGCGCGCTCGCGCTCCACGTCGAGGTAGCGCTCGACCACCTCGCGCGAGGGGCCGATGGCCCGCACCCGGCCGCCGTCGAGCCACATCGCCTCGTCGCACAGGCTGCGGACGGCGTGCAGGTCGTGGCTGACGAGGATGATCGTGCGTCCGGCCTCGACGAACTCCTCGATCTTGTCGATGCAGCGCCGCTGGAAGTACTGGTCGCCCACCGCGAGGACCTCGTCGACCAGGAAGATGTCGCTGTCGATGTGGGCGGCGATGGCGAAGCCGAGGCGCAGGTTCATGCCGGCCGAGTAGGTGCGGACCGGCAGGTCGATGAAGTCGCCGAGCTCGGCGAAGGCGATGATGGCGGGGATGCGCGCCTCGGTCTCCTCGCGGCTCATGCCGAGCAGCGAGCAGTTGAGGCGGATGTTCTCGCGGCCGGTGAAGTCCTTGTGGAAGCCGAGGCCGAGGTCGAGGAGGGTGGACAGGGAGGCGCGGATCTCCAGGGCGCCCTCGGTGGGGCGGGTGATGCCGCCGATGATGCGGAGCAGCGTCGACTTGCCGGCGCCGTTGGGCCCGATGATGCCGAAGCTGTGGCCCCGGCGCACCGTGAAGGAGACGTCGCGCAGGGCCCAGTGCTCGGTGTGGTGGCTGCGGTTGCCGAGAAACTCGTAGACCCGCTCCCGGTCGTTCAGGTAGATGTCGAAGCGCTTGCCGACACCGCGGGCGCGGACGACCCAGTCGTCGAAATCCTCGGTGTCGCCGATGTCCTCGCCGGGAGCTGTCGCCGCGTCGCCGTCGGGGGCGGGCGGAACGCCGGCGCCGCGCGCCGGGCCCGGGCCGGTGGCCTCGCCGGCGTCGTCGCGGGGGACGGTCTGCAGGGGG
>WGAH01000660.1 GCA_015489145.1 Deltaproteobacteria bacterium | reverse complement strand
GTGCCGCCCCCGTCCTGCCCGCCGTCGCCGGAGTCCCCCGGCAGTCGGTCCACGCAGGCGACCAGCATCGAGGCGACCAGCCAGGTCCAGCGGCACATGGGCCCTCCCGGGACACTGGCCAAAGCCTACCCGAAAAACCGGCGCCCGCCCGCGCCGCGAGGCGATAGGGGCGCCCCATGTTCCTGTTCCCCATCGGCGACGCCCCGAACCCGCGGAACTTCCGCCCGTGGGTCACCTGGGGCCTCATCGCCCTCAACGTCGCGGTCTACCTGTTCATCACCCTGCCGGCCTCAATGATGACGCCGGACCCGCGCGACCCGGCCTTCCTCGCCTACGCCCGCTGGCTGCTCCAGCAGGCGAACGCCCCGATCCCGCCCCGGCAGATCCTCGCCCAGGTCAGCCTGTGGGACGTGCTCGTCTTCACCCACGGCTACCGCTCGGCGCACCCGTCCCTCGGCACGCTGTTCACCGCGATGTTCATGCACGCCAACCTGGCGCACGTCGGCGGGAACATGCTGTTCCTGTGGATCTACGGCGACAACGTGGAGCACCGCCTCGGCCGGCTGCGCTACCTGCTCACCTACCTCGGCACCGGCGCGGTGGCGACGCTGGTCTACGCGCTGGTCACCGGCCCGAGCGACACGCCGCTGGTGGGCGCGTCGGGCGCGATCTCGGGGCTCCTCGGCTTCTACTTCCTCGCCTTCCCGCGCAACCGGGTCAAGCTGTTCGTGTTCCTGTTCCCGTTCGTGATGGACGTGATCCTGGTGAACGCGCGCTTCGTGCTCGGCGCCTTCGTCCTGTTCGACAACCTGCTGCCCTTCCTCGCCTCGCGCGGCTCCGGCGGCGGGGTGGCCTACGGGGCGCACCTCGGCGGCTTCCTCGCCGGGCTCGCCGTGGCCTGGTGGGCGGCTCGCCACCACCGCTGGCGACCGCGCGACACGCACCGCGCCGACCGCGCCCGCTACGCCCTCGACCGGGCGAAGCGCTACCTCGCCGCCGGCCAGCCCGTCGCCGCCTACCACCACCTCCTCGAGGTGATCGAGGCGGCCCCCCGGTCCGCCGAGGCCCGGGAGGCGCGGGCGCTCCTCGCCCGCATCCTCGCCGAGGCGCCCCGCGCCTGAGGGCCGCCGGCCCCTGAGGAACCAGCCGGGCGCGGGGCCGGAGCGGTTCCCCGGAAGGCGCCTACTTCGGCAGCACCAGGAACAGGGTGGCGCCGCCGCGTGCCACGAGGAGCAGGGTGCGCCCCTTGCCGTGGGCGACCTCCTTCTCGAAGTCGGAGACCGAGGAGACCGGGTGCCGGTTCACCTCGAGGATCACGTCGCCCTCGCGCAGGCCGGCCCGGGCCGCCCGGCTGCCCGCCTCGACGTCGCGCACGACGACGCCATCGCGAATTCGCTCGGGAATCTCGTAGTGCTGGCGCGCCTCCTCGTCGAGGGGCCCGACGGTGAGGCCCTCCAGCGCGCTCGCCTTGTCCGCGATGCGCTCGGGCTGCTCGTCCTCGAGGCGATCCAGCGTGCCCTCCAGGGTCTTGTGCCTGCCGTCGCGCAGCACCTCGAGGGTGAAGGGCGTGCCGGGCCCGGCCTCCGCCACGGCCATGCGCAGCTCGTGGGTGTCCTTCATCGGCTTGCCGTTGAACTTCAGGATCACGTCGCCGCGCTTCACGCCGGCCTTCGCCGCGGGGCTGTCCTCGGTGACGTCGCCCACGAGCACGCCCTCGGTGGTGTCGAGGTCCATCGCCTGGGCGAGGTCCTCGTCGAGGTCCTGGATCATCACCCCGAGGAAGCCGCGGTCGACCTTGCCGTCACCGAGCAGGTCGGCCATGATCGCCCGGGCCATGTCCGAGGGAATCGCGAAGCCGATGCCCTGGTAGCCGCCGCTGCGGCTGAAGATCGCCGTGTTGATGCCGACCAGCTCGCCCTTCATGTTGACGAGGGCGCCACCGCTGTTGCCCGGGTTGATCGCCGCGTCGGTCTGGATGAAGTCCTCGTAGTCGACGATGCCGAGGTTGGCGCGGCCGGTGGCCGAGACGATGCCCATCGTGACCGTCTGGCCGATGCCGAAGGGGTCGCCGATGGCGAGCACGGTCTCGCCGAGGCGCAGGGCGCTCGAGTCGCCGAAGGGCAGGACCGGCAGGTCCTCCTTCGGGCCGTCCTTCAGCCGCACCACCGCCACGTCGCTCTTGGGGTCCGTGCCGACCACCTCGGCCTCGAAGGTGCGGCCGTCGTGCAGGGTGACCTCGATCTCGTCGGCATCGCCGACGACGTGGTTGTTCGTGAGGATCACCCCGTCCTTCCGCACGATCACCCCCGAGCCCAGGCTGCGCTCCTGGCGCTCGGTGGGAACGCGCGGCATCCCCGGCCCGCCGAAGAACTGGCGGAAGAAGGGGTCGTTGTAGAAGGGCAGCATGCGCGGGTCGATGTGCTCGGTGCGGGTGGTGGAGATGTTCACCACGGCCTTGACGGCCTTTTCGGCCACGTCGGGCACGCTCGCCAGCGTACCCTCGGGCGCCGCGGCGACGACCGACGGCGCCGGGGCCGCCTCGGCCGGGGGTTCGCTTCCCCTCGCCGCCGGACCGCGCGCCGGCGCCGCGCCGCAGGACAGGAAGCTGAGCAGGCTCAGCAGGATCACGGGGTTCTTCATCTGCATCCTCCTCGGCGCGACGCCGGGTGGGGGGGGAGCCGCCGGGCGCTCAACCCTGGACGGCGATGCGGCGGCTGCGGCCGGCGGGCTCGCCCTTCCGGGCGATGCGGACCGTGAGCACGCCGTTCTTGTGACGGGCCTCCACCTCGTCGAGGTCGAGCCCGTCGGGCAGCGGGATCACCCGCCGGAAGCTGCCGAAGCTGCGCTCGACCCGGTAGAAGCCGTCGTCCTTGTGCTCCTCCTCGTGCTTCTTCTCGCCCGACAGCACCAGCGCGCCCTCCTGCACCTCGACCTCGATGTCGT
>WGAH01000659.1 GCA_015489145.1 Deltaproteobacteria bacterium | reverse complement strand
TCGCCCTCCTCCTCGCCTGCCGCCGCCGGAGCCGCGGCAGGCGAGGAGGAGGGCGAGGGCGACGAGGGCGGAGCGGCGAGCGAGACGGTCCACGTCGAGGAGCAGCCCGGCTGCGACCCGCTGGTCGCCGCGCACTGCCTGCTCCCCTGGCCCTCGGACGCCCTGCTCGTCGCCGACGCCGACACCGCCACCGGCTACCGCCTCGCCTACGAGCCCGAGGTCATCCCGCGCTCGACCCTGGCGGACGAGGACGAGGCCTTCGACACCAGCCCCTACGCCCGCCTCGACGGGGTGAGCCCGGCCACCCAGCTCCTCGCGGTGTTTTCGGCCACCCCCGACCTGTCCGGCCTCGCCTTCCACGACGAGACCGACGCGCGGCCGGGCATCGACCGCTCGCTGGAGCCCGACTCGCCGAGCCTGCTCCTCGACCTCGAGACCGGCGAGCTGCTGCCGCACTGGGTCGAGGCCGACGCCCAGGCCGACGACCCGGAGGAGGTCCTCGTCTACCTGCGCCAGGTCGGGCGCCTGGAGGAGGGGCACGCCTACGCGGTGGGCTACCGCGGCCTGGTCGACGAGAACGGCGACCCCATCGAGCCCTCGGACGCCTTCCGCGCCCTTCGCGACGGCCTGCCCACCGATTCCGAGGCCCTCGAGGCCCGTCGCGCCGGCTACGAGGCGATGTTCGAGGCCTTCGAGGCCGCGGGGGTGGCGCGCGACGAGCTGCAGCTCGCGTGGTGGTTCGTCACCGCCTCGGGCGAGGCGATTCGCGGCGACCTCCTCGCGATGCGGGCGGACGCCCTCGACCGCCTCGGCGAGGACGGCCTCGGCTGCACCGTCGAGTCGGTCGAGGAGCCCTACGAGTCCGGGGGCGTGTCGAGCTACCGCGTGGTTCGCGGCACCTACACCGTGCCCTCCTACATGGACAGCCCCGAGCCCCCGGCGCGGCTGGCGCGGGACGAGGACGGGCGGCCGACCTGGACCGAGGACGTCGAGGTGGGCTTCACCGCGGTGGTGCCCTGGTCGGTGGTCGAGTCCGGCGAGCCGGCCCCGCTGGTCACCTTCGGCCACGGGCTCATGGGCACCGGCGACGGCGCGGTCACCGACGACTGGCTGCGGGAGAGCGTCGAGGAGACGCCGGCGATCCTGGTCGCCACCGACTGGGCCGGCATGAGCACCCCCGACGCGAGCACGGTGGCGAGCGCGTTTCTCGACGCCAACGGCTTTCCCTACGTCACCGAGCGGCTCCAGCAGGGCATGATCAACCAGATCGCGCTGACGCGCACCTTCACCGGGGTCTGCGCCGGCGTCGACGCGCTGAGCTTCGACGATGGCCGGAGCATGGTCGATTCCGACCGCGCCTGGTACGCCGGCGGCTCCCAGGGGGGCATCTACGGCGCCACGCTGCTCGCGCTCTCGCCCGACATCGACCGCGGCGTGCTGTTCGTCAACGGCGCGGTGTGGCCCTTCATGATCGAGCGATCCATCGACTTCGTGCCCTACGCGCCCTACTTCGAGGGGGCCTACCCCCGTCGCCTCGACCGCGTGCTGCTGATGAGCATGGCCCAGCACCTGTGGGACGCCACCGACCCGGCCAGCTACCTGCCGACGATCACGACGGGGATTCCCGAGCTGGTGGCGGCGGGCGAGGACGCCGCCAAGGCGGTGCTCTCGCTCCAGGTCCGCAACGACGCCCAGGTGCCCAACCTCGCCAGCGACCAGGCGATGCGAATGGCCGGCGTGCCGGTGGTGCGCGGCTCGGCGCGGGAGCCCTGGGGCTTCGAGGTGGTGGACGCGCCGGTGGCCGGCAGCGGGGCGATCACCTTCGACCTCGGCGACCGCGACGTGCCCGAGACCAACGAGCCGCCGGAGGTCAACGACGGCGGCCACTACACCATCGGCCAGGTCGACTCGGTGAAGGCGGTCTACCGGACGTGGTTCGAGACGGGCGAGATCACGATGCCCTGCGACGGCACCTGCGACCCGGATTGACCGCCCGGCGCACGTGCGCGCACGTGCGGGCACCGCCGAGGGGCGGGCGCGCGCTCGTCCCAGGATGGGACGAGGCGGGTTCTCGTCGAGCGCGCGGCTGGCACGCTCCGTGCATGGAAGGGGGGCGGAGGTTCCCATGCCGCACTCGACCCTCGCCCCGAACCCGTCCCAGTCCACCCGCGCCCCCGGGGGCGGCTGGCGCCGCCGACGGGTCCAGTTCCGCCTCGGCGACGTCGAGGTGGACGTGCGCGGCCAGCGGTTGTGGCGGGGCGACCGGGTGCAGCGGCTCACCACCCGGGAGGCCCAGCTCCTCGCCTACCTCGCCGCCCGGCCGGGTTGCGTCGTGTCCCGCGAGGAGCTGCTCACCCGGGTGTGGGGCTTCCACCGCCTGTCCCAGAGCCGGGCGGTCGACAAGGCCGTCAACCGGCTGCGCGCCAAGATCGAGGTGGACAGCGCCGACCCGGAGTGGCTCCAGACCGTCCACGGCGAGGGCTACGTGCTCAACCTCACCGACCAGGCGGCGCCGCGCTTCCCCCGGGTGCCGCGCCCGGTCCAGGACCTGCACGGGCGGGAGGCGGTGACGGCCGAGCTGGCGGAGTGGTGGGCCGACGGGTCCGCCGTCGCCGCCCTCATGGGGGTGGCGGGCATCGGGAAGTCGCTGGTGGCGCGGCACTTCGCGTGGGGCCTCTCCGGGCGCGGCGGCGCCGTCGTCGTCGCGGACCTCAGCGGCCTCTCGCGCCTCGGCGAGGCCTGCCGGGCGGTGGCCCGGGCCGCGGGCCTCCCGCCGGTCCGCACCCCCGCCGAGCTGGCGCGGCGGTTCGAGGACCCGCTTCGCATGCTCCTGGTGCTCGACCACGTCGACGGCCTCGACGGCGACCTGGCCGAGCTGGTCGATCCCCTGGTCGGCCTCGTGCCGGGCCTGTCGGTCCTGGTCGTCGGGCGCGCGCGCCCCCGGGGCCTGCGCTACCGGCTGGTGCGGGTGGGGCCCCTCGAAGTCGAGGCTGCCGAGGCGCTGGTGGCCGAGGTGGTCGGCACCCGGACCGCCGGCGGCGACCGCTGGCACCCGCGCCTGGTGCGCGACCTCGTGCGGCGCCTCGAGGGCAACCCGGCGGCCCTGCGAGCGGCCGCGGCCCTCGCCCGCGACCACGGGGCCGGCGAGGTGCTGGCGATGATCGGCGGGTCCGACCGCGTGCTCGCCTTCCCCCCGGTCCCGGCCCGCGCCCTGGAGAAGGCGGTGGGGGCCTCCTGGCGGGCCCTCGACGCCCAGGGCCGGCGCGACCTGGCGCGGCTCGCCCGCCTGCCCGACGGCTTCACCCGGGCCGACGCCCTGCAGGTCCTCGACGGGGACGAGCGGCGGGCGCGGCGCGCGCTGGCCGACCTCGCGGACCGTTCCCTGCTCGCGGTCGACCTCGACCCCTACGGCCGGCGCCGCTACCGCCTGCCCGCCTTCCTGCGGGCGCTGGTCCGCGCGCGTCCCTGGCGGGCCCGGTCCCACCTCGTCGACGAGCCGATCCGGGGCGTGGCCGCCGTCCACTGACGACGGGAGCGCCGGCGGCACGGAAGCGCAGGCCGATCGCCGGCATTCTCCGGAGCCTCCCCGGAGCGCCGGCCGACCGCCGGCCTTGAAGCGGCGAGGCGGTTCGGGGGACGGAGCCGGGAACCGCCGGGGGACTGTCCCGGCGCAGGCCCCAGCGGCTCGCGCCGACATCGGACGGCTGGAGGGATGGCGTGGCGCAGGTGCCGCCGCGGGCCGCCTGGGCCGCCCCCTGGGGAGGCGTTATCGGCGGGCGGGTTTCGCGAGGGGGGTGCCCCCGCGGCGGGCCCGAGGAGACGCCAGCCATGTCCCAGCGGGAAGCAGCCCCGAAAGGGGTCGTCCAGAAGGCCAGCCTCGACGCCATCCTGCGCCCCTCCTCCGTCGCGGTGATCGGGGCGAGCCGGCGCGAGGGGAGCATCGGGCGCGAGATCCTCCGCAACCTCATCCAGTTCGGCTTCCAGGGTCCCGTCTACCCGGTCCACCCGAAGTCCCGGCACGTGCTGTCCCTGCGCGCCTGGCCGTCGGTGGAGGACATCCCCGACCCGGTGGATCTCGCCATCGTCGTCGTGCCGCAGCCCCTCGTCGTGGACGTGGTGGAGCAGTGCGCCCGGAAGGGCGTGAAGGGGCTCGTCGTCATCACCGCCGGCTTCCGCGAGATCGGTCCCGAGGGCGCCGCCGAGGAGGCCCGCCTCCAGGAGCTCGTGCGCCAGCACGGCATGTGCATGGTGGGGCCCAACTGCATGGGCGTGCTCAACACGAGCCCCGACGTCCGCCTCGACGCCTCCTTCGCCGCCACCCAGCCCCTCGTGGGCAACGCCGCCTTCGCCAGCCAGTCCGGCGCCCTCGGCGAGGTGGTCCTCGCCACCGCCCGCGACGTGAGCCTCGGCATCAGCCAGTTCGTCAGCCTCGGCAACAAGGCCGACGTCTCCGGCAACGACCTGCTCGAGTGGTGGGCGACGGACCCCCAGACCCAGGTGGTGCTGCTCTACCTCGAGAGCTTCGGCAACCCGCGGCGCTTCGCCCGCCTCGCCCGCGAGGTGACCCGCACCCACGGCAAGCCCATCCTCGCGGTCAAGTCGGGCCGCACCCGTCAGGGCGCGCGGGCGGCGAGCTCGCACACCGGCTCGCTCGCCGGGGGCGACCGGGCGGCCAGCGCCCTGTTCGCCCACAGCGGCGTGGTTCGCTGCGACACGGTGCAGGAGCTGTTCGACAAGGCGCTGGGATTCAGCAACCAGCCCCTGCCCCCCGGCAACCGCGTGGCGATCCTCACCAACGCCGGCGGCCCGGGCATCATGGCCACCGACGCGGCGGTGTACTTCGGCCTCGAGATGGCCGAGCTGAGCGAGGAGACGCGCGCGGCCCTCGCCGCGGTGCTGCCGCCGGAGGCCTCGGTCGCCAATCCCGTCGACATGATCGCCTCGGCGAACCCCGAGCAGTACCGCGCCTGCACCGAGATCCTGCTGGCCGACCCGGGGGTGGACGGGGTGCTGACGATCTTCGTGAGCCCCGTCGTGACCGACCCGGCGGCGGTGGCCGAGGGCATCGTCGCCGGCGCGAAGGCGGGCCGGGAGCGGGCGAGCGTCCCCAAGCCCGTGCTCGCCTGCTTCATGGGCCGCGAGCACGGCGACCGGGGCATCGCGATCCTCCGCGAGGCCCGCATCCCGACCTACCCCTTCCCCGAGAGCGCCGCCGACACCCTGGCCTCGATGGCCCGCTTCGCCCGCTGGCGGGCGCTCGAGCCCGGCGAGTACCGATCCTTCGAGGTCGATCGGAGCCGGGCGCGGGCCATCGTCGAGCGGGCCCGCGCCGAGGGCCGGGAGTGGCTCGGCGTCGAGGAGTCGCTGGCGCTCGTCGAGGCCTACGGCATCCCCACGGTGCCGATGCGCCGGGTGAGCACCCCCGACGAGGCCATCGCCTTCGCCGAGCAGGTCGGCTACCCGGTCGTGCTCAAGGTCGACGCCACCGAGGTGGTCCACAAGTCCGACGTCGGCGGCGTGCAGGTCGACCTGCGCTCGCCGGGCGAGATCAAGGGCGCCTTCTGGGACCTCAACGAGATCCTCGCCGGCCGGGGCATCGAGGGGAGGGGCCACCTCGTCCAGAAGATGGTCACCGGCGGCCAGGAGACGATCATCGGCGCCGTGGGCGACCCGACGGTGGGGCACCTCATCATGTTCGGGCTCGGCGGCGTCTTCGTCGAGCTGATGCGCGACGTGGCCTTCCGGGTCCACCCGGTCACCGACCTCGACGTTCGGCGCATGATGGCCGAGCTGAAGGGTGCGCCGCTGCTCCACGGCCACCGGGGGGCGCCGCCGGTGGACGTGGCGCAGCTCGAGGAGGCGATCCTTCGCCTCGACCAGCTCATCGGGGACTTCCCGGAAATCGCCGAGATGGACCTCAACCCCTTCGTCGCCCTGCCCGAGGGGCGCCGGAGCGCCTGCGTGGACGCCCGGGTGCGCCTCGACCCGACCGGCGGCAAGCCCCGGCGACGCCGCGGGGCGCGCTGATCGGCTATCCTGCCCGCGCGCCGTGAAGGGGCGCGGGAGGCCGGGATGCTGCTCGTCGGGTTGCTCGTCGCGCCGCTGCACGCGGCCACCGTCCGGGTCGCCGTGGTGGCCCGGCCGGGGGGGGATGGGCTCGAGCTCGCCGACGCCGTCCTGGCCGGCGGCGCGCCGCGGGCCCGGCCCTCGGGACCGGGGGCGGCCACCGTCGACATCCTCGACGCCGAGGGGCGGGTGATCGCCCGGGCCCCGGTGCGCGACCCGCGCCCCCGCGCGGTGGTGCTCCCCGAGGGGGGCGGCGAGGGCGCGGTGCTCGAGGCCGGGATGGGCGTCGAGACCCTGCCCTGGCCCGAGGGGGCGGCGGCCCTGCGCCTGGGCGCGACGGTGCTGCGCCCGCACCCGCCGGCGCCGGCGGCCGCCCCGCCGGGCGAGCTGGTGGCGGTGCAGGAGAGCGGCGACAGCGAGGAGCGCCTCGACCTCGTGGTGCTCGGCGACGGCTACACGGACGAGGAACTCGGCGTCTTCGCCGACGACACCGAGCGCGTCGTCGACCACCTCCTCTCGGTGGAGCCGTATGGCGACTACACGGGGCTGTTCAACATCTGGCGCGTCGACCGCGCCTCGGCCGAGTCCGGCGCGAGCCACCACGAGGACTCGCCTCCCACCGAGCGCGACACGGTCTACGGCTGCTACTACGGCTGCGCTGGCATCGAGCGGCTGATCTGCTGCGACGAGTCGGAGGTCACGAGCACCGCCGCGGCCTGGGTGCCCGGCTACGACGGGGTGCTCGTGCTCGTCAACGACCCGGAGTACGGCGGCTCGGGCGGCTGGTCCTACGCCACGGCCTACAACGGCGCCGCCTACGGGCCCGAGGTGGCGGCCCACGAGCTCGGGCACTCCCTCGTGGGCCTGTGGGACGAGTACAGCTACGGCTACGCCGGCAGCGGGGGCGACGGGCCCAACTGCTCCGACAGCGCCGACGACCTGCCCTGGGAGCAGTGGACCGACGTCGACGGGGTGGGGGCCTGGAAGACCTGCTCCTACACCAACTACTACCGGCCCACGGACGACGCCTGCATGATGCGCTCGTTGCAGGACCGCTACTGCCCGGTGTGCCGGGAACAGGTGGTGCTGGCGATCTACGGCAAGCTGCCGGCGCTGGTGACGGCCGCGTCGCCGGAGGAGGGCACGGTCTCCGGCGTCGAGGGCGAGGATCTCGCCTTTTCCGTCGAGGCGCTGGGGCCCGACGCCGGGCCGGCGATCACCTGGACCCTGGACGGGGAGGTCGTCGGAGAGGGCGCCGCCATCGAGCTTTCGGGCTGCGGGCCCTCGGGCGTCCTCGTCGCCACCGTCGAGGATCCCACCGACTTCGTCCGCGAGGACCCGGCCGGGCTGCTCCGCGACACCGCGAGCTGGGAGCTCCTGCGGGAGCCCTGTTCCGGGGGGGCGGACAGCGGGGGAACGGACAGCGG
>WGAH01000658.1 GCA_015489145.1 Deltaproteobacteria bacterium | reverse complement strand
TCACGACGGCGACGGCGTCGAGGTCGAAGCCGGCGGTGGGGCTCCCGCAGGGGTTGCGCCCGGAGTCGGTGATCCGCACGTAGCGGACGAGCTCGGGGGCATCGGCGAGGTCGGCGAGGTCGAAGGCGTCGCCGCCGGCCGCCTCGGGGTCGGTGGGGTCGATGCCGTTGTCGGGGTTGGCGTAGACCGGGTTCAGGCCCGCGCAGCCGGCGCCGTCCTCGGCGCAGGTCCAGCTCGCCCAGGTCTTCCCGTCGGCGCTCACCGCCACCTCGCCGGTCTCCGTCCAGCCGGAAAAGGGGTTCTCGAAGACGAGGAGGTCCGGCCCGTCCCCGTCGACCACCCCCACGTCCTCGAAGGCCAGGGCGATGCTCCCGCCGCAACCCAGGCTCAGGACATCGGTGCCGCCGGCGCTTTCACCGCCGCCCTCCGGGGGCCCGAGCACGACCTCGGGCAGCTCGTCCTGCCCGTAGCCGGCGCCCTCGCCGGGCTGGAAGTCCACCACCGCGTCGGCGTAGGGGTCGGTGTCGGCGGTGTCGCCGCCGCCGCTGTCGGCCCCGCCGGAGTCCCCGCCCCCGGTGGCGGCGGCGCCGGAGTCGTCGGCGGCTTCGCCGGGGGTCGGCGGCTCGCCGCCCCGGTCGGGCGGACGGCAGGCGAGGAGCAGGATCGGGACGAGGGGGCGCATGGCCGGCCCCTATCGCGCTCCCGCCTCGGGGACGGGCTACACTTCCCGGCCGTGCCCGCGCGCCCTCCATCGTCGTTCCGGCACCGGCTCCTCGCCCTCGTCGGCGTGGCCCTGCCCGCCTGCCGCGGCCCCTTCGTCGGGGCGTGGACGGGGACCTGCGAGGTCTTCGCCGACCCGGGTTTCTGGACGGTGGACGTGGACCTCGACATCCAGCGCCAGGGCGCCGGCCGCGTGGTCGGCGAGGGCGCCTTGGTGCTCGGCCAGGCGCTCCGTCCCGACCTCGCCGATTCCACCTTCGAGGGGCCCGTCACCGGCGAGGTGCTCGGGGATGCCGCCGACCTCCGCCTCGAGGGGGTGTCCGGCGGCTACCTCGTCGTCCTCGACGCCGAGGCCCGCCGCCACGGCGACACCCTCACCGGGAGCTGCACGGTCGACTTCATCGGGGACGTCGAGGGGGACTTCGAGGCCGAGCGCTGAGCCCCGGCCGTTCAGGGGGCGCGCAGCAGGTCGGCGTCCGGCAGTTCCCCGTCGAGGGCTTCGAGGAAGGCGACGAGATCGGCGCGGTCCTGCTCGTCCAGGTCGATGGGGTAGAGCTGGTGATCGCGGTGGCCCAGCTCGGGGGATTCGGCAAGATCGGCGTAGAAGTCGACGACCTCCTCCAGGGTGTCGAAGTGGCCGCCGTGCATGTAGGGGCCGCGGCGGGCCACGTCGCGGAGCGAGGGGGTCTTGAAGGCGGCGAGATCCTCCGAGGACGGCTCCCGCAGGTAGCGCAGGACATCGGTGGCGGCGGCGTCGGGGGCGTCGCTGTAGCGGCCCGTGCCGTTGAAGGTCTGGGCCTTGACCAGCTCGATGCCCGCGTAGCGACCGGGGTCTTCCGGGTCCAGCCAGTCGCGGGGGCCGAGGCCCGTGTTGTGGAACTCGAAGTCGGTGAGGGCCGAACCGGCGTGGCAGGTCCAGCAATCGCCGCCGAAGGCATCGACGGTTTCGCGAAAGGGGTTGGCGGGGTTGTCGCCGACGAAGAGCCCGAGCCCCCGCCGGGCCGCGGGGGAAAGCGCGGCGAGGCCCGCGTCGTCGCCCTCGGCCAGGGCCTCGGCGAAGCGGTCGAAGGCGCTCGGCCCGGTCACCAGGCGGCGCTCGTAGGCCGCCACCGCCTTGGCGAGATTGCTGAACACGCGGTTCACCGCGTCGCGATCCGCCTCGGTCATCGCCTCCCAGGCCTGGGCGAGGGGGTCGTCGGGGTCGTCGCCGGGCGCCGCGTCCGCCGGGAAGCGCTCGGGGTCCGAGAGGTCGGGGAGCGGGCCGAAGACCGCCTCGTAGGCGGCGCGGAGGTCGGGCTCCTCGGCGACGAGGTGGGCGAAGCGCGTGCGGTTGCCGCCGTGTTCCAGCGGGGCCTCCCACGGCCCCGTCGCCTGGCACCACAGGCTGTCGCAGCGCCCGTCCCAGAACTGCCAGCGGTTCCAGGCGGCGCCGAGCGCCGGCGGGGCGTGGCGCCCGGTCGTGCCGATGCCGGTGGACAGCCGCGCGGGGTCGCTGAAACCGTGCTCGGGATCGTGGCAGGTGGCGCAGCTCACCTCGCCGTCGGCGGAGAGCCGCGGGTCGAAGAACAGGAGCTGGCCGAAGGCGGCGGCTTCGGGATCGTCGGCCACCGCGTTCGTCGGGTCGTCGGGGAGCGAGGGCGGCCCGGCGAGGCTGGCGATGCGCTCCCGCTGGACGTCGGTGTAGGTCACGGCCACGGCGCCTTCGTCGCCGCCGCAGGCGGTGAGGGAGACGAGGAGGGCCGCGGGCGCGGCGAGGCGACGCGGCCTCACGAGCAGCACGTCACGTCGAACCAGGCGCTGTCGGCGCCGGGGCTTCCGTCGAGGTCGACCTCGATCCGCCAGGCGCCCTCCATGTGGAACATCATGCCGTCCACCTGGAAGTCGCCGTCTCCGAGGTTCTCGACGGTGGGGGTCGTGTTCATGCCGTGGCCGTGCTCGGGCATGGTGGCGTCCACCGCGATGCTGAGGTCGTCGACCACGGCGCCGTCGGCAGCGGTGGCGTGGACGAGCATCCCGAAGGGCTCGTTGAAGGGGATCGGGTCCGGGTCGGGGGTGTAGCTCACCCGGTACAGGCCGCCGCCGCTGAGGGCGGAGCGGGTTTCCGAGGTGGCCGGGGCCTCGGCGCCGGTATCGGCAGCCTTGTCGCCGCAGGCCGCGGCGAGGGCGAGCCAGGGAATGATCGGGAAGAAGCGCATGAAACCACCAGGAGTGCGATGCCGTTGCCGGCTTTGCGGGGGCGGTCGGGCTATTCGGGGGCCATGGACGCGTCAAGACCTTGCCCGCCCGCGCCGGGGTGCCCGGTGGGGCTCGGCCCGCGAGCGCTAGAACATCGCCCGGTGCTCGGCCATCATGCAGCGGTCCTGCACCACCTCGATGCCGGCGGCGCGCAGCTTCTCGGCGGCAGCCTCGTTGCGGATGCCGCTCTGGAGCCACACGACGCGGGGGAGCGGCTTCATGGCGAGGATCTCGGCGACGTGTCCGGGCACGGCCTCGCTGCGCCGGAACACGTCCACCACGTCCACCGGCTCGTCGATGTCGGTGAGGCTGGCGCGAACCGGCTCGCCGTGGAGCACCTGCCCGACCTTCGTCGCGTTGACCGGGATGACCCGGTAGCCGTGGCGCTTGAGGTAGTCGGGCACGTAGAAGGCGGCGCGGGCCGGGTCGGGGTGGGCGCCGAGGACCGCGACGGTGCGGGCCTCCTGGAGGATGCGGCGAAGGGTGTCGCGAGAGGTCATGGGCGTCTCCGGAGAGTCGGTGCTTGGTGTGCTTCGAGGCGGCATATAGCGCGACGGGCCGCGTCCGGCGAGCACCGGGCGCCCCCCCGGCAGGATGATGCCGGCCTCCGGGGCGGATAGGCCGATTCCATCGGCTTTCCAGCTTTCTTCCCGGAGGAGGACCATGCGCGCCTGGACGGTTTGGACGGCGATGCTCGCCCTGGCCTGCAACACCGACAAGGGGGGCGACGAGAGCGACATCGGCGGCACCGGCGCCACCTGCACCGACGAGGTGTGCGACGGGGTGGACAACGACTGCGACGGGGAGGTGGACGAGGACGCGGTCGACGCGGGCACCTGGTACGCGGACGCGGACGGCGACGGCTACGGGGACGCGGCGTCGGCGGTGACGGCCTGCGAGGCGCCGACGGGGGCGGTGGACAACGGCGAGGACTGCGACGACGGGGATGCCGCGGCCTACCCGGGGGCGCCGGAGGTGTGCGACGGGGTGGATGACGACTGCGACGGGGAGGTGGACGAGGACGCGGTCGACATGGGCACCTGGTACACGGACGCGGACGGCGACGGCTACGGTGACCCGGACACGGCGGTGGAGGCCTGCGAGGCGCCGACGGGAACGGTGGACAACGGCGAGGACTGCGACGACGGCGACCCGAACGTGAACCCCGGGGCCAGCGAGAGCTTCGACCTCGCCGACGAGGACTGCGACGGCCTGTGCGACGAGGGCTTCATCGGGGCCGGCGACCTCGTGGTCACCGAGTTCCTCGCGATCCCCATGGCCAGCGACCCGGCCGACGGCGAGTGGATCGAGATCGCCAACGTCACGAGCCGCGACATCCGCATCTGCGACGGCTGGACCCTCGAGGACGCCGGAGGCGAGAGCCACACGATCGCCGACGACGTGCTGGTGCCGGCCGGCGAGGTGGTCGTCTTCGGCGCGAGCGACGACCCGGCGCGCAACGGCGGGGTGACGGTGGACTACGCCTACTCGGGCTTCACCCTGGACGACGGCGACGACGAGATCTACCTGCGCTTCGACGGCACGAGCATCGACGAGGTGGAGTACGACGCCACCGCCCGCGACTGGGCTGGCACGATCTTCCGGGGCGTGGCGGCCCAGCTCGACCCGCGCAGCACCGACGCCACCGCCAACGATTCGGGCAGCGCCTGGTGCCTGGCCCTCCACGAGTTCGGCGACGGTGACTTCGGCACGCCGGGAGACGCCAACGACCCCTGCGGTGGGGGCGGCGGCGGGGTTCCGAGCCGGTAGGCTGGGGCGATGGTTCCACCGCCGCCAGGTGAGGCCGAGCGCCTCCGCGCCGTCGACCTGGTGGGGGCCTACGAGGCCGGCGGGCGGTTGCGGGTGCGCGTGCGCCCCACCGGCCGGGAGCGCACCCTGGAGCCCGACGAGGCGGAGGTCCTGCGGCGGGCGCGGGACTTCGCCACGGTGGACGAGCACGTCCGGGCGCTGGCGGGCGCCTTTCCGCCGGAGCGGGCCCGCCGCCTCCTCCGGCGCCTGCGGCGGAAGGGCCTGCTCTGGTCCGAGGCGGACTGGATCGCGGCGATGCGGCGACAGGCGGCGGAGGCCGCGCCGCCCCCGCTTCGCGCCTTCGCCCTCGTCACCGGCAACCGGGAGCGGCTCGCCGCGCGCTTCGTCGAGGCCTGGGGCGACCGGCCGGGGGCGCTGCACGTCTTCGAGGACGGGCGCGACCTGGCCGGAGGCGCCGCCGAGGCCCGCGCCCGCCGGCTCGTCGCCCCGCGGCCGGGGAGCCGGTTCACCACCCGCGCCGACCGGGCCGGGTACGCCCGTCGGCTGGCCGAGCGCGCCGGGCTGCCGCCGGAACTGCTCGCCTGGGCGCTCCTCGGCGAGCCCCGGCTGAACACGAGCGGCGCCACCCGGAACGCCGCTCTCCTCGACCTCCTGGACGAGCCCCTGGCCCTGTTCGACGACGACGTGCTGCCCCTGGCCTGGCGCCCTCGCCGCGAGCCCGGCGTCGCGCTGTTCACCGGCGGCGATCCGACCCGGTTCAGCTTCCCGGACCCGGCCATCGCCCGGCGCATGGCCGGCGAGCGCTTCGACCTCCTCGGGGCCTGGTCCGCCTTCCTCGGCCGGCCGGTCGCCGCGGTGCTCGGCGCGGGGCCCGTGGACCTGTCGGCGGCGGAGGGCGCCACCCTGTCCCGGGCCGCCACCTCGCCGGTGCGGGTGGGCTTCGTGCAGGCGGGCCTGGTGGGCGACCCGGGCATGGGCAGCCCCCACCACCTGCTCCGCCTCGAAGGTCCCTCCCGCGACGCCATGGCCGCCGGCTACCCGGAGACGGTGGCCCGGCGCAGCGTCGCCCGCCTGCCACCGGGTCTCGCGCTGGGCGAGGGCGGGGTGTTCATGACCTACGCCGTCGCCCTCGACGCCGAGGCGGCGGCGCTGCCCTTCTTTCCGCACGGGCGCAACGGGGATGGCGCCTGGGGGATGGCGCAGCGGGAAACGATGCCCCACCTGTGGCGCCTGTGGGTGCCCGAGGCCCTGGGCCACCTTCCCGAGCCCCCGCGGCGCTGGGACCTCGACGCCGAGCTGGACCGGACCGGCGGGTGGCTGCTCACCGACCTGCTCGTCGAGGCCCTGACCTCCCGGGGCTTCCAGCCCGGCGCGCCGCCCGAGCTGCGCCGGGAGCACCTCGGCCGCCGGCTCGTCGAGTTGGGCGAGTTGCCGCCGGGCGCCTTCGAGGAGTTCTGGCGGGTGCGCTGGCTGGACAGCGCCTGCCGCTGCACGGTTCGCGCGGAGGAATACCTGGACCGGTACCGGGGCGAGCCCGCCGCCTGGGCCGCCCACCTGCGCCGCGCCCTCGACGCGGTGCGCCGGCGCCTGGCGGATCGCGACGGGCACCTGCTCCCGGAGCTGCTCGCCTTCATGGACGCCGACGCGACGCGCGCTTTCGCGCGGGACCAGGTCCGCCTGTACGGCGAGCTCCTGCTGGCCTGGCCCGCCGTGCTCGAAGCGGCCCGGGCGCTTCGCGCGGAGGGCGTGCGCCCCAGCCGCTTGCCGGACGAGGCGTCGCCCCCCGTGCCCGGGCGGTTCCCGCGCCCCGCCCGGCGGCGACCTCGCGGCGGGACGAGCGCATCCGGGTCGTGGACCTCCTCGGCTTCCCCCGCGAGGGCGGGCGCCTCCACGTCCGCGAGCGCCGCTTCGGCGGGGAGGCGGTGCTCGACCCGGCCGAGGCGAGGGTGTTGCGGGAGGCCGTCGCCTTCGACGAGCCGGCCGCGCACGCCGGGCGCCTGGCCGCCGTCGTTCCCCCGGCGCGGGTCCGCCGCGTGCTGCGCCGCCTGCACCGCCAGTCCCCGGCGGTGACGGAGGGCGAGGTCCTGGCGGCGATCCCCCGCACCGGCCGCCCCGCGCGGCCCGTCGAGGACCTGGCGCTGGTGACGGCCGGGCGGGCGGGCCTGGCGGAGCGCTTCGTCCGGGCCTGGGGCGCGCGCCCGGGCCGCCTGCACGTCTTCGACGACGGTCGCGACCTGTCGGAGCGCGGCGCCGAGGCGCGCCTCCGCCGGCTGGCCGCCCTGCGGCCGGGGACCCGCGGGGCCACGCGGGCGGACCGGGCCCGCTACGCCGAGCGGCTCGCGGCGCGGGCCGGGGTCGATCCCGCGCTGGCGGGCTGGGCCCTGCTCGGCGACCCCCGCCTGATGACGGAGGTGGCGACCCGAAACGCCGTGTTCCTCGACCTCCTCGACCGGCCCCACGCCCACTTCGACGACGACGTGCTGCCCTTCGCCCCGCCCGGCGGCTCCGTCGAGGCCGGCTGGCGGGTCGTCACCGGCGGCGACCCGACCCGCATCGGCTTTCCCGGTCCCGGCGCGGCGGTTCCCTCCGGCGGCGAGCCGGTCGATCTCCTCGCCGCCCAGGCGGCGGTCCTCGGCCGCGACGCCGGCTCGCTCCTCGCCGAGGGCGCCGCCCCCGCCCCGCTGGACGGCGCGACCAACGCCACCCTGACCATGCTCGTCACCGGCGAGACCCGGGTGGGCACCACCATGCTCGGCCTGCTGGGCGACCCGGGCATGGGCAGCCCCCACTACCTGCTGCTCCGCGACGGCGAGGCGCGCCGGGCGATGCTCGCCGGCTACCCCGAGACCCTGGCCGGGCGCCGCATCGCCCGCGCCGTGCCCCGGCCCACGCTGGGCGACGGCGGCCTGTTCATGACCTACGCCGTCGCCTTCGACCCGGCCTGCGCGGCGACCCTCCCCTTCTTCCCCCACGGCCGCAACGGGGACGGAGCCTGGGCCCACGCGATGGCCCGGGTGGCCCCGCGGCTGCTGCGCGCCTGGCTGCCCCTTCGGGTCGGCCACGCACCCGAGCCCCCGCGGCGCTGGGAGCTCGTCGAGGAGCTGCCGCGCACCGGCGACTGGCTGCTCACCGACCTGCTGCAGGCCTGCGTCCGGTCCCGCGACTTCCCGCGGGGCGAGCCGCCGGCCGCCCGCCGCGCCCACCTCGGCCACCGCCTCGTCGAGCTGGCAAGCCTGCCGCCGGCCGCCTTCGACGAGTTCTGGCGCACCCGGTGGATCGAGGGGCTCGCCGCCTACCTGCGGCGCCTGGAGGCGGCCCTCGACCGCCACGGCGGCGAGCCGGCGGCCTGGGCAGGGCACGTGCGCCTCGCGCTGGCCGGCGGGCGGGCGAGCCTCGAGAACCCCGAGGGACACCTGCCGCCGGAGGTGCGCGCCTTCCTCGACGCCGACGCGACGCGGGTCTTCGTGCAGGAGCAGGTCCGTCGCTACGGGGAACTGCTCCTCGCCTGGCCCGCGGTCGTCGAGGCGGCGCGGGCGCTGCGCGCCGAGGGGGTGCGCCTCACCCGCGCCCTGTCCTGATTCGCCCGCTCAGAACAGGTCGCCGGCGGCGTTGTTCGAGTACGTGACGTTGACGATGTCCGGCGCGCTGCCGTTCCGGTACATGCCCCAGGTCGACGAGTCGGTGATGCTCGCGTCCCAGATCGTGCCGTCGCAGTACAGCCAGTAGACGTTGCCCAGGCCGTTGGCCCCGCCGTACTCGACGGTGAGGTACTGGAGGAAGACGTTGGCGGCGTCGCAGTAGCTGCCCAGGGTGATGCCGTCCCAGTCGCCGCGGGAGGGGACGGCCTGGCTGGAGGTGAAGACGATGGGCGAGCTGGAGGTGCCGACGGCGTAGAGGGCGCCCCGGGCGCTGCTGCCGACGATGATGCCGGTTCCGGGGTCGAAGGCGAGGGTCACCCCCGGCTCGATCGTGAGCTGGGGATTGGCTCCGCCCTGGACGTTGATGTCGGCCGTGACGTGGTAGTCCACGCCGAGGTCCTGCCAGGTGGCGTCGGCGTTCAGCGTGGCGTGCCTCACCACGATCTCGTCCGTCCCGTTGCCCGTGTAGGTGCCGCTCGCGTCGAGCTGGCCGACGTAGGTGGCCGTCAGGCTGACCGGCACCCCGCCGTTGCCGGTGATCGTGTTGTCGGTGAAGGTCGGGCCGCCGGAGGTGGCCAGCCCGCCGCTGGAGTGGACGTAGACGCCGTCGTCGTCGTTGTCCTCGATCGCGCAGCCGCTGATCGCCGGGAAGGCCCCGGCGGCGACGTAGATGCCGTCCACCGCCGAGTAGCGGACGGTGCAGTCCGACAGGGTGGGGCTGGCGTAGTAGGTGTAGATCGCGCCGAAGCCGGCGGCGCCGGCGTACTCGACGGTCACGCCGTCGAGGCTGCTGCCGTCGTCGTAGGCGCCGAAGACGAGGCCGCCCCAGTCGCCCGGGGCCGCGGAGGCGCCCTGGTCGGAGGTGAAGGTGACCCCGGAGGCGGTCGCGCTGATCGAGAGGCTCCCGTAGGTGCCGTTGCCGACGTAGAAGTCCACCCCGCTCGCGAGCTGGAGGGTCGCGCCGTCCTCGATGGTGAGCTGGGGTCGGGCGGCGCCCTCGACGCGCACGTCGCCGGACACGAGGTAGTCGGCGTCGAGGGCCTGCCAGGTCTGGTCCTTGTCGACCGTGTCGGCGAGGAGCTCGACGCGGTCGTCGTCGTTGCCGGTGTAGGTGCTGCTGGCGTCGAGCTGGGCGGCGTAGGCGGCCGGCAGCGAGATCGGGTGGCCGGCGTTGCCGGTCAGGGTGTTGCCGGTGAAGCCGGCGGTGGCGCCGGTGGCGAGGCCGGCCGAGGCGGCGACGGTGATGCCGTCGTCGTCGTTGTCCTGGATCGTGCTGTCGGTGATGGCGGGGAAGCTGCCGGCGCCGACGTAGATGCCGCTCCAGGACGATTGCTGGATCGTGCAGCCGTCGAGGGTGGGGCTCGCGAAGTAGAGGTAGAGGTTGCCGTAGCCGTTGGCGCCGGCGTACTCGACCGTGGTGCCGGTGAGCGCCGACCCGTCGTCGTAGGCCCCGAAGCTGATGCCGTCCCAGTCGCCGGGGGCCGGGCTTCCCACCGCCGAGGTGAAGGTCACGCCGCTGGCGGTGCCCTGGGCGTCCATGGACCCGTAGTTCCCGGTGGCGACGTGGACCCCCGCGCCGACGTCGACCTCGACGGTGACCCCGTCCTCGAGGGTCCAGACCGGCCGGGCGGTGCCCTGGACGTACAGGTCGCCCGACAGGCGGTAGGGCGCGTCGAGGGCCTGCCAGGTGGCGTCCTGGTCGAGGGTGCCGGAGCGCACGACCACCGCGTCCTCGGTGTTGCCCGCGTAGCTGCTCGAGGCGTCGAGCTGCTCGACGGCGACGGGCGGAAGGGTGAGCGCCGCCCCGCCGTTGCCGGTGACCGCGTTGCCCGTGAAGGTGGGTCCGCCCGTCGTGGCGAGGCCGCCGCCGCTCTGGATGGTGACGCCGTCGTCGTCGTTGCCGGTGATCGTCGTGTCGGTGATCTCCGGGTAGCTCCCGGAGGACACGAAGATGCCGGAGTAGGCGTTGTCCTGGATGGTGCTCGCCGTGATGGTGGGCGAGGCGGCGTAGACGTAGACGCCGCCGCGGCCGTTTCCGCCGCCGTACTCGAGGGTGAGCCCCTCGACGGTGCTGCCGCGGTCGTAGGCGCTGATCACGAGGCCGTCCCAGTCGCCCGCCGACGGGCTGGCCTGGCTCGACGTGAAGGTCACGCCGGCGCTCGTGCCCTGCACGTCGAGGCGGCCCCGGTTCGAGGCGGCCACCACCAGCCCCGTGCCCGGGTCGAACTCGACGGTCACGCCGTCCTCGATGGTCAGCGTCGGCGAGGCGGAGCCCTGCACGTAGACCGTGCAGGTGACGAGGTGCTCGTCGCTGGC
The DNA here is from genome assembly GCA_015489145.1 of Deltaproteobacteria bacterium. Lineage (GTDB taxonomy): Bacteria > Myxococcota_A > UBA796 > UBA796 > UBA2385 > S143-5. Next base: position 451 of record WGAH01000658.1, on the reverse strand, counting down.
GCTCCAGGTCTCGTCGGCGGTGATCGCCCCGCAGTGCTCCACCGGGCAGGACTCGTCGACCGCCCCGTCGCAGTCGTCGTCCACGGAGTTGCCGCACACCTCGGCGGCGCCGGGGTTCACCGAGGCGTCGGCGTCGTCGCAGTCGGAGTCGTCGGCGACGTAGCCCGAGGGCGCCGAGCAGGCGGTGCGGGTGGGGGCGGTGGCGCTGCCGTAGCCGTCGCCGTCGGCGTCGCGGTACCAGGTCGCCGCGTCGACCGCCGAGGGCTCGTCGGTGGTTCCGTCGCAGTCGTCGTCGACGCCGTTGCAGGACTCGCTGGCCCCCGGGTGGACGGAGGCGTCCGTGTCGTCGCAGTCGGAGTCGTCGGCGACGTAGCCCGAGGGCGCGCTGCAATCGCGGGTGGTGGTGGAGGCGTCGCCGTAGCCGTCGCCGTCGGAATCCGCGTACCAGCGC
>WGAH01000657.1 GCA_015489145.1 Deltaproteobacteria bacterium | reverse complement strand
GTGTAGAGGGCCGCCCCGAGCCCCAGCCCCACCCAGGGTCGGCCGTCGAACACGCCGCCTCCGGCCCAGGCGGTGGCGATCACCCGGTCGCGAATGCGCCAGCGCCCACCAGCTCGCAGGGTGGCCTCGGCGAGGCCGCGGGGACCGGCGGCGACCAGGCCCTCGCCCACCAGGCGCGCCGAGCGGCCCACGCCGCGCTCGACCCCCGCGCCCGCCGCCAGGTCCGGGCCGTGGCTGCGCGCCCAGCGCGGCCCGGCGGTCCAGACCAGCAGGGCGCCCCGCCGATCGCGCTCCCCCACCGCGAGAAGCTCGAGGGCCGGGTCCTGGTCGAGGCTCCGCACGGTGATCTGCCCGGCCAGGCCGCCGCGATCCGGCCCCGGGTCCGCGAAGCGCCACCGGAAGTGCCCCCCGAGGGCGGCCAACAGCGCCGTGTTCGGGGCCGGGGCCAGGCCGTCGGGGCCGAGGCGCACGCCGACCTCGGCGCGCCGGGAGAGCCCGAAGGCCCCGCCCACCGGCAGCCCCGTCAGCGCCCCGGCCTCGACGGTCTGGGTGCCGACGAGGGCCGCGGTGAACTGGGCCTGCGACCACTGCACCGTCTCGGCCCGCGGCAGGGCGAGGAGCCCCGTCTCGCCCGACAGCCCGGCATCGGCGCGGGCCAACCCCGCGAGGGCGAGCAGGGCGAGTCCCATCAGCGCCGCCCCCCGGCGTCGACGTGCTCGACGCCGTGGCACGACAGGGTGCAGGTGCCCCGCTCCGGGTCGTAGCCCGGGTTGTCGCCCCGGTACCAGCCCTTGACCGTCGCCGCCTCCACCAGCCCGTAGCGCGGGTCGAGGTCGAACCGGATGAGGCCCGGGTAGTCCGCCGAGCCGTGGGCGTCGTGGCAGCCGTAGCAGGACACGCGCCCCTCGAGGACGTGCAGCGAGTGGTAGGGGAAGCTCTCGTCGCCGAGAATCGAGCTGCGGCTGTGGCAGTCGTAGCAGGCCTCGTAGACGCGCTGGCTCTCGGTGGTGCCGTCGGTGACCACGTAGAAGCCCTTGAGGATCCACGGGTTGCGCGAGCCGTGGGGGCCCTCGCGGGGATCGTCGCCGTCCGGGCCGTGGCAGTCCGAGCAGGTCATCAGGTCGCCGTGCACCCAGGGGGTCATCAGGCTGGGCACGTCGGCGGCCTTCGCCGGGGCCTCGATGGGGTGGTAGCTCGCGTTGGCCGGGTTGAAGTCCTGGGCCTTGTCGCGCTGGCCGAAGGGCAGGTTCGCGTTCGAGGAGTGGCAGCGGTAGCACAGCTCGTACTCCGGCTCGCCGTTCTCGCCGACGCGGGCGCGAATCGCCGGGGGAACCCAGCCCTTGGGCGCCCCGGAGACCGGCTCCCCGTGGATCTCGTGGCAATCCACGCACTCGACGTGCCGCCGCTGGCCGGCCCCCCAGGACAGCGGGTCCTCCGTCGGGTCGTGCTCGCCCCAGGTCTCGTCGACCGGGTGGCGGTAGGGGCGGTCGAACAGGTCGTCCATGCGTACCGGCTCGGCCCGCGGCCCCAGGACGCCCTCCTCCCGCCGGGCCTGCACCTCTCGGTCCGGCCCGTGGCACCGGTAGCAGGCCTCCTCCTCGCCGGCGGGCAGCAGCGGTTGCCCCTTCACCCCGTGGCCGACGTGGCAGGAGCCGCAGCCCCGGGGAAGCTCGGCGGTGTCGGCGTGGTCGCGGGCCCGCAGCGGGGCGTCGTGGCAGGCGGCGCAGACCTCCTGGAAGCTGTCGCCGCGCCAGAAGGGCGGCACGTCCTCGCCGAGCGCGGCCGGGTCGGCGTGGGGGTCGTGGCAGGAGGTGCACTGGACCTCGCGGCGGTCGTCGAGGAGGGGGCGGCGATCCGGCGCGGCGACCTGGGCGCGCAGGCGGGTGCGGACGTGCCGGTCGGTGTTGCGCCGGAGGGCCTGGTCGTAGGGGATGCTGACCGGGTGCGTGCCGTCGAGGGGCCCCGTCGACACCTCCAGCGAGGGCGCCGGGGCGGCCCGGCCGAGGCTGCGGCTGGCCCCGGCGCCGCGCAGCGAGCCCGGCACGGGCCGGTAGCGGTCGGTGGGCGCGGCGATGGTGCCGTCGTGGCAGGAGAGGCACAGCCGGCTCGAGCCGTCGGGCTGGCCGGGCCGGGTGGCGAGAGTCGAGCTGGCGTAGGGCTCGTAGGCGAGTTCCGCGCCCTGGCCCGCGCTCCAGAGGGGCGCCGGCGCCTCCTCGTCGGTGTGGGCGATGTGACAGAAGACGCAGACCCGGTCCTCGCTGTCGCTGTGCACCTCGCCGGGTCCGGTCACGGACAGGTTGTGCCGGGACTCCTCGATCCGCCCGCGCCCCATGCCCAGGAGGGGCAGGACGGCGGCCAGGGCGAGGAGCAGGGCTCGGCGATCACGGCGCATCGTCGGCCTCCCGCGCCAGGTCGAGCAGGGCGTAGACCTCCACCCGCCCGTGGAGGCTGTCGGCCACGAAGACGTGGCCGTGCCCGTCGATGCAGATGCCCGCCGGCAGCGACAGGGCCCCCGGGCCGTCCCCCGGCTCGGCGTAGCGCCCCAGCCAGGTGCCGTCGGCGGCGTAGACCTGCACGTGCTGCATCCCGGCGTCGACCACGTGCATCCTCCCCGCGGCGTCCAGCGCGATGCCCTTGGGCCGGACGAGCGCGCCCCCCACGTAGCCCATGCCGCCGGCCACCACGTCGATGGACCCGTCCGAGACCCGCGCGATTACGGCGTTGAGCGCGTCCACCACCAACAGCTCGCCGTCCGGGCCGCGGGCGGCGTCCACCGGGAAGTTGAAGCCGGTGCCGGCGGCCCCGCGGCCGAGGCCCAGCGAGGAGGGAGGCTCCCGGCGGCCGCCGGGAGCCTCCCTCCTCGCTGGGCCTCGGCCGCGGGGCCGCC
>WGAH01000656.1 GCA_015489145.1 Deltaproteobacteria bacterium | reverse complement strand
GCCCGAGGCCCCGCGCGCAACCCGGACCGGGGCCTCGGCCGCCTCCATCGTTGCTTCCATCCGACAATTGAGCACAGCGAACCGATCACCCTGACAGTGCCACGCGAGCGCGTCACAGACGTTTTCCGTACGCATCCGGCCGCGCTCATCGCGGTGGGCCAGCCTGCCCCGCCTCTTGGAGGCGCAAGGCACGCCCACTCCCCGCCCCGGAGATGTCCCCGGCGCTCGAGCACGGAGGGCATCCATACCAGGGGTGAAGCGGAAGCTTCCAGGGAAACCCGACCTCGGCAGAGCTTCGCACCGCCCCCCGCCGGGAATCGGGACACTTGTGAAGCGGCGTGAACGATATCGTCGATCAGCCGCTCGGCGAACGGGAAGGGCCGGGCCACCCGCGGCGGAGTCATTCGGATGATGATCGCCGAGCCAAGCTCCGTATCGACGTGACGCCCGCGCGCGCCGCTCCGACGGGGAGCGATGGCACGGTTCGTGCATTCGATTTCGCCCAGCGCTGGAGCGCACCATGACCATCCCGAATCCGCGCCGCCTCCAGGAAGTCGTCACCGTCTTCATGATGGAGGGTCTGAACGTGCCGCTGGCGCGAATGCGGGTCAGCCGGTGCGCGACCTGGTCCTGCCGGATGCACTGCACCTGGGCTCGCTGGACGGGCCGCAGGGTCAGCGAGCACCCCTGGCCCGTCGGCGTGCGTCGCGCGCTGGTCAAGCTCGGCCCCGCCTTCGTCAAGATCGGCCAGATCCTGAGCGTGCGGTCGGACCTCGTGCCCGCGGCCCTGGCCGAGGAGCTGCACTCCCTGCAGGCCGACGTCCCGCCCCTGCCCGGCGCGGAGGTTCTCGCGGCCGTGGAGCGCTCGCTCGGCCAGCCCCTGGCCGAGGTGTTCGCCAGCATCGAGGAGGAACCGCTGGCCGCCGGCTCGGTGGCCCAGGTCCACCGCGCGGTCCTGACCGACGGCACCGAAGTCGTCGTCAAGTGCAAGCGGCCGGGCATCGACGCCCGGGTCACGGAGGACCTCGATATCCTCGTCTGGCTCGCCGAGCGCCTCGAACGCCATCTTCCCCGGGCCCGGGCCTACCGCCCCGTCGCCGCCGCGCGCGAGCTTCGGCGCTACACGCTCGACGAGCTGGACTTCACCAAGGAGGCCGCCGTCGCCCGCGAGGTCGGCGCGCGCTTCGCGTCCTGGCCGCGGGTGCGCGTGCCGCGCATCCACGCGGCGACCCGCGACGTCATCATCATGGAGTACATCGAGGGCTTCGCCATGGACGACGTCGAGGCGCTCGACGCCCACGGCATCGACCGCGACGACCTGGTGCGCGTGGGCGTCGAGGCCGTGCTGGCGCAGATCTTCCAGTTCGGACTCTTTCACGCCGACCCCCACCCCGGAAACCTGCGCGTCACCCCCTCCGGCGAGCTGGTGCTGCTGGATTTCGGGATCTTCGGCCGGCTGGACAAGGAGATGCGCCGGGCGTCCACCCTGCTGATGTGGAGCCTCGCCCGCGGCGACCAGGCGATGGCCTCCCGCTACCTGCTCCGGCTCGCGACGCTCGAACCCGATGCCGACGTCGCCGCCTTCCGGGCCGCCATCGAGGCCCGCTACCGCGCCTGGCACGGGAGCACGGTCTCGGAGTACGGCTTCGCCCGGCTCCTGTACGACGAGCTGTCCGTCGGCGCCCACCACGGGGTGATCTTCCCGCCGGACATGGTGCTCCTCGGAAAGGCGATGGTCACGCTGGAGGGCGTCGTGATGTCGATCAGCCCCGACATGGACCTTTCCGCGGAAGCCCAGCCCTTTCTCGACGAGCTTCGATCCGAGCTCTTCGGCCCCGAGCGCCTCCGCGAGGCCCTGTACCGCTCGCTTCCCGCCTGGTTCGAGCTCGCCGAGCACCTGCCGCTGGGGCTCGCCGACCTGGTCGACCGCACCCTGACGAGCGAGCCCGTCCGCCCGTCGCCGCCAGCCGTCGCCCCGAAACCCGCCCTCGCGGGCCCGACCCTCGTGCTGGCGGGCGCGCTGTTGAGCATCGCCTCCCTTCCCCCCGTCCGGTCCGGGTGGTCCCTGCCCGGCGCGGCGCTCCTCCTCGCCGGCCTCGTCGCGCTCGCGCTCTCCGCGACCCGTCGGTCCGCGCCAGGCGCCCCCTGACGGCCGCGACCGGCGAGCGCGGCCGGGACGGATTCCCGCCTTCAGCCCTCGCGCCCGCCGCCCATCCCCAGGTGGGCCCACCAGGCCGGGGCGAGGAGCCAGCCGCCGCTCACCGCCACGGTCCAGGCGGCGAGGCGGCCGCTCCACCAGGTCGCCACGGCGGCGGGGAG
>WGAH01000655.1 GCA_015489145.1 Deltaproteobacteria bacterium | reverse complement strand
GCGGCTCCTCGACCTGGCCGGCGGGGGCTTCGGAAAGGTGGTGTTCGCCAACTCCGGCACCGAGGCCACCGACGTCGCCGTGCGCTTCGCCCGCTACGCCACCCGCCCGAGCCCGGTCTGCACCTCGTCGGCGATCAGGTAGGTGCCGTGCTTCGTGCACAGCTCCCGGGCCGCCTGGAGGTACTGCGGCGTCAGCACCGTGCAGGTCATGCCCTGCACCGGCTCGAGGATGAAGCCGGCCACGTCGCCGTAGGACAGCTCGCGCCGGAGCTGCTCGATGTCGTTGGGGCGAATCGGCGTGGTCACCGGCATGAGCGGCTCGCTGCCGTCCTGCATCTCCTTCCAGCCGCACAGCGACACGGCGGCGTAGCTGCGGCCGTGGAAGCTGCCCTCCAGGTAGAGGAAGCGGCGGCGGCGGGTGGCGTAGCGGGCGAAGCGCACGGCGACGTCGGTGGCCTCGGTGCCGGAGTTGGCGAACACCACCTTTCCGAAGCCCCCGCCGGCCAGGTCGAGGAGCCGCCCCGCCACGAGGCCGCCGAGCACGCTGGCGTTGACGACGCAGAGGTTGGGCGTGTCCGTGTCCACGGTGTCGAGGATCGCCTTCCGCACCGTCGGGTGGTTGCGGCCGATGAACATCACCCCGCCGCCCGCCAGCATGTCGAGCCAGCGGTTGCCCTCGGCGTCGAACAGGTAGGGGCCCTCGGCGCGGGTGAAGACCGTGCCCATGCCGCCCACCTGGAACATCTTCATGAGGCGCGGGTGCACGTGCTTCTTGGCGAGGTGGTCGCTCGACGCGATGTGCTCCGCGATGACCTGCTTCATGTCGATCACGACGGGTACTCCTTGTCGTAGCCGAACGCGTCGAAGACGACGCGCCAGCGGTCGTAGACGAATTCCTTGAACTCGTCGTCGATCTGCAGCTTGTTGCGCTTGTAGCCCTTGAGCCCGTCGAGGTAGGGCCGGGCGTGGCGCTCGAAGCGCTCCCAGTCGTCGAAGCCGAACTTGTCCCAGACCACCCGCAGGTGCTCCAGCTCGTGGCCGACGAACTCGTCGTAGCGCAGCTCGTGGTAGCGCTCCGGGGGGATGAGCTTCCGGTCCTCGAGGAAGCGGGTGTAGACCCGCAGGCCCAGCTCGGCGGTCTGCTCGCGCAGGGAGTTGAAGAAGCCCTTCTCGGGCCGGTGCATCCAGTTCTCCCAGTCGACGATGCGCCGCATCCGCATGAAGCTCGCGAAGGTCTCGTAGGGGTTGCGGTGGATGAACAGGAAGGGCGAGCGCGGGAAGCGGTCGACGAGCATGCGAAGGCGCGCGGTGTGCGGGCAGCTCTTGACGATCACCCGCTTGCCGCCGGTGTCGACCATGATCTTGCGGATCAGCAGCTCCATCGCCGCGAGGAAGCGCTGGCGCTCCTCCTCGGTGGCGTCGATGAAGTCGAGGTACTTCTCGAACTGCGGAATGTTGTCGGGAAAGCCGAAGCCGGCGTAGAGGCTGAGCCCCGTCATCTTGGCCAGGGCGATCTCGTCCTCGGCGGCGGCGTCCCAGGAGTGCTTGACGTTGTCGTAGGAGCGCGTGCCCTGCACCGCCCAGCGCAGCAACCGCGGCCCCACCCGGCCGGTGAGCAGGAAGTGGCTGGCGAAGACGACCTGGTAGACGGTGGGGGCCGTCATGTCCGGGTCCTGGTTGAGCACGTTCTGGAGGTGGGTGGTGCCGGTGCGCCAGTGCCCGAGCACGAAGAAGGGCGGCGGCTCCAGGGGCTGCTCCGCGACGCGCTGGGCGTAGACGGCGTCCTCGAGGTGGCCGAGCACCGAGGACGACACCGCCCAGCCCGTCAGCCAGGCGAGGCGGTGGAGGTAGTCGGGGCTGACGTTCCAGCCGACGCGGTTGAGCAGCTCGATCCAGCGCCCCAGGGTGATGCCCGTGAGGAGCTGCTCGGTGCTGAAGCGGTTCTCGATCTTCTCGATGCGCTGGTTCATGAAGCGGCCTCCCGCGCGTCGGGCGGGTTGGAGGGGTCGGCCCCGCCGCCGGCGCGGCGGCGGGCGAGGATGCGGTCGCCGTCGTCGATGCCGAGGGCCTCCTCGAAGCCCTCGTGGCCGGCGTAGGCCATGAGGATCACGCTGCGGAGGGCGCCGAAGGCGGTGCGCCGGGGCATGAGGCGGCTCTGCTCCCAGCCGGCGAGCCACCGCCGGCGGCGATCCGGGTCCATGCGGGTGAAGGGACGCGGGCGCGGCGAGGCGAGGGGGGCCAGCTCGAAGAGCGCGAACATCAGCCGGATGAGCACGCGCTCCTGGCGCGGCACCGAGGCGAGGAAGCGGTCGACCCACTCGACCACCCCGGCCTCGCGGGCATCCATCGGGATCGCCCCGCCGGGGGGGAAGATCGTCTGGGCGATGGCGTCGACCACCGCGCGCTCCCTCGCGGTGAGCACGCCGCCCCCGGCGGCCTGGCGGTGGTCCCGAGCGGGCATGGTTCCTCCATCGAGCGGCGCCGGCAAGCCGCGCTCCCTAATCCGCGCGGGAGCGCGGGAGCAAGCGACGGGGGGCAGGAAAGCGCGAACGCCCCGCGGGTGCCCGGGGCGCCGGGCGGGATAGCCGCCGGCCATGGGAGCCCTGCACCGCCTCGCCTTCCTCGGGATGCGCGCCTGGTGGCACCTGCGCCGGCCGGTGACCGTCGGCGTGGTCGTGCTGCTGGTGCGCGACGGCCGCGTGCTGCTCGTGCGGCAGACCTACCGCCGGGGCTGGTCGGCCCCCGGCGGGGGGGTGCGCTGGGGCGAGACCCTGGAGGAGGCCGCCCGGCGCGAGATCGCCGAGGAGGTCGGCGGGCGCATGGGCGAGCTGGAGCTGCTCGGCGTCTACACCGGCTTCCGGCGCCCGTGGCTGCGACCCGGCGAACGGGCCGGGAAATCCGACCACGTGGCGGTGTTCGCCTGCGAGGACTTCGCGTTCACCGGCGATCACGACGGCGAGATCGCCGAGATCGCGCTGTTTCCCCTCGACGCGCTGCCCGCCGACACCCGGGGCGGGACCGCCCGCCGCATCGCCGAGTACCGCGCCGGCCGCCGGGGCCTGTTCGGCCCCTGGTGAGGGCGTTCACGCGCCGGTGGAGCCGAAGCCGCCGGCGCCGCGCTCGGTGGGGTCGAGGGCCTCGACGGCGACGACCCGCACCCGGGTGACCGGCGCGACGACGAGCTGGGCGACGCGGGCGCCGCGCTCGATGCGGACGGGGGCGTCGCCGAGGTTGACGAGGATGACCTTCAGCTCGCCCCGGTAGTCGCTGTCGATGGTGCCCGGCGCGTTGGCGACGGTGAGGCCCTGGCGCAGGGCCAGGCCCGAGCGCGGGCGCACCTGCCCCTCGAATCCCTCGGGAATGGCGACGACGAGGCCGGTGGGCACCGCCGCCCGCTCGCCGGGCGCCAGCTCCGCCGGGGCCGCGGCGCGCAGGTCGAGGCCGGCGGCGCCCGCCGTCTGGTAGGCCGGCAGGCCCAGCCCCTCGCCGTGGGGAAGCACCCGCACCCGCAGGGCGGGCGCCTCCCCGGCGGCGGGACTCACAGCACCTCGCCGGAGGCGGCGAGGGCCTCCTTGCGGGAGAGGCGGATCTTGCCGGAGCGGTCGATGTCGATGACGCGCACCAGCACCTCGTCGCCCTCGTTGACCACGTCGGTGGTGCGGTTGACGCGGCCCTCGGCGAGGTGGCTGATGTGGATGAGGCCCTCGGTGCCCGGGAAGATCTCGACGAAGGCGCCGAAGTCGACCGTGCGCTTGACCACGCCGAGGTAGAGCTTGCCGATCTCGGCCTCCTGCGTGAGCTCGCGGATGATGCTCACCGCCTTCTCGCTCGCGGCGCCGTCGGAGCTGGAGATCTCGATGCGGCCGGTGTCGTCGACGACGACCCGCGTGCCGGTGCGCTCCTGGATCGAGCGGATGGTCTTGCCGCCCGGGCCGATGATGTCGCGGATCTTGTCCGGGTTGATCTTGATGGTGGTGATGCGCGGGGCGTGGGGGCTCAGCTCCTCGCGCGGGGCGGCGATGGCCTTGGCCATCTCCTCGAGGATGTGCAGGCGCCCCTCGCGGGCCTGGCTCAGCGCGCGCATCATCACCTCGCGCGGCACGCTGCCGAGCTTGGTGTCCATCTGGAAGGCGGTGATGCCCTTGCTCGTGCCGGTGACCTTGAAGTCCATGTCGCCGAGGTGGTCCTCGTCGCCGAGGATGTCGCTCAGCACCGCGTACTTGTCGCCCTCGGCGATGAGGCCCATCGCGATGCCGGCGACGGGCCGCTCCAGGGGCACGCCGGCGTCGAGCATCGCCAGGGTGCCGCCGCAGACGGTGGCCATGCTCGACGAGCCGTTGGACTCGGTGATGTCGCTGGAGATGCGGAGCACGTAGGGGAACTTCGCCTTGTCGGGCACCATGGGCTCCAGCGCCCGGCGGGCCAGGGCGCCGTGGCCGACCTCGCGGCGCTTCGGGCCGGTCATGCGCCGCACCTCGCCCACGCAGTAGGGCGGGAAGTTGTACTGGAGCATGAAGCGGCGGTCGGCGCCGGTGCTGCCGGCGTAGTCGATGTGCTGGGCGTCGAGGTCGATGCCGAGGGTGGCCGTGACGAAGGCCTGGGTCTCGCCGCGGGTGAACAGGGCCGAGCCGTGGGCCCGCGGGGCGATGCCGACCTCGCAGGTGATCGGGCGGATCTCGTCGGTCGCGCGGCCGTCGAGGCGCTCGCCCTTCTCGAGGACGTGCCGGCGCATGGTGGCGGCGAGGAGCTTGTCCCAGATCTTCTTGGCCTGCTTCGTGCGCTCCTCGCGCAGCTCCTCGTCCTCGACGTCGGCGAGCAGCTCCTCGATGAGGGCGTTGCGGGCGGCCTTGAGCGCCGCCTTGCGCGCGTGCTTGCCCGGGGTCTTCATCGCCTCGACCATCGGCGCCAGGCCCTTGCTCTCGATGGCGGCGACCAGCTCGGGGTCGAACTCGGGCTCCGGGTCGATCGCGCGCTTGGGCACGCCGGCCAGCTCGCGGAGCTGCTCGATGGCGTCGATGATCTTGCGGATCTCGGCGTGGGCGAGGTCGAGGGCGTCGACCACCGTGGCCTCGTCCACCTCCAGGGCCCCGCCCTCGACCATGCACACGGCGCCCCGGGTGCCGGCGACGGCGAGGTTGAGGGTGGCGCGCTCGATCTGCTCGCGGCTCGGGTTGATCAGGAACTCGCCGTCCACCTGGCAGACGCGCACGCCGGCGACCGGCTCCTTCAGGGGCAGGTCGCTGATGTGCAGGGCCGCCGAGGCGCCGCACAGGGCGAGCACGTCGGTGTCGCTGGTCGGGTCGTAGGACAGCACCGTGGCGATGACCTGGGTCTCGCAGCGGTAGTGCTTCGGGAACTGCGGCCGGATCGGCCGGTCGATGAGGCGCGCGATCAGGGTCTCGCGCTCGTTGGGGCGCCCCTCGCGCTTGAGGAAGCCGCCGGGGATCGAGCCGAAGGAGCCGGTGCGGTCCTGGTAGTCGACGGTGAGGGGCAGGAAGTCGAAGGGCCGGGGGCTGTCGTCGCCCACGGCGGTGACGAGGACGGCGCTGTCGTCCTGGCGGACCACGACGGCGCCGTGGGCCTGCTTGGCGATCTTGCCGGTCTCGATGGAGAGGGTGCGGCCGCCGACTTCGACGGTGACGGTGTGAACGGACATGGATGCTCCAAGGGGGGCGATCCGGGCCGTCCACGTGCCCGTCTCGCCACCCCGGGGTCGGGTTCCGCCCGGAGGCGGAGGGTTTCACGCCCCTGCGCCCGCCCGCCCACGCGAGGTGGACGGGTGGCGCGGCGCGGCGTGGACGGGAGCCGGGACCGTCACCGTCCGACCTTGTAGATCCACGTCGGCCCCCCGCGACGCGCGAGGCGTCGCGAAAAGCCTACCTAGACCTGCGAGATCGACCGGCGCGACCGCGATTCCGGTGCCGCGCGGGGCTTCTCTGGAAAGGGGTTGGGAAAGAGCGAGCGCCCCCCGGCGAGGCGGGGGGCGCGGGGCGTCAGCGGCGCAGGCCGAGACGCTTGATGAGCGTCTTGTAGCGCTCCTCGTCCTTGGACTTGACGTAGCGCAGCAGGCGGCGGCGCTGGCCGACGAGCTTCAGGAGGCCACGGCGGGAGTGGTGGTCCTTCTTGTGGGTCTTGAAGTGGTCGGTCAGGTAGCGGATGCGCTCGGTGAGCAGCGCCACCTGCACCTCGGGGGAGCCGGTGTCGCCCTCGTGGGTGGCGTACTCCGCGATGATCTCAGCCTTGCGCTCGGGGGTCATGGCCATGGGGGATTCTCCGTGCTTCCGGGCCGGGCAGGTTCGGGTGCGGACCATTCGCACCGTGGCCGCCCTGGTCGGGTCGACCCCACATGCCCCGGCGCGGCCTCCGCGTCAAGGCGGGGGCGGCCGAAAGGCGGGAACGTCACCGGCCCGCCGCCCGGGACGAGCGGCGCGGCGATCAGAAGGCGATCCCCTGGATCGCGGCGAGGATGGCGTCGCGGCGGGCGGCGAAGCGCTGCTCCTCGCCGGCCGCCTCCACCAGGACGAGCCTCCCGCCGCGCACGAACAGGGCCACGGCGTAGACGAGGCCCCGCTCGCCGGCGGCGGCGCCGAACTCGAACAGGGCGCCGGGCCGGCCGTCGGCGGCCACGTCCCGCTCCGACAGCAGCACGTAGCCGGCGTCCTCCATGCGCGTGCGGAGGGCCTCGCGCCAGAAGGCGAGGTCGGCCCGCGGGCGGTTGCGGGCGCTGCGGACCCGGTACAGCACGTCGTCGGGGCTCACCGCCTGGAAGCGCGCCGGCTTCGGGTAGGCGGCGAAACCCTCGGGGGCGACGGCGTGGACGAGGGAACGGGTGGCCCGGCGGCCCGAGCGGAAGTCGTCCTGGAGGTCGGCCACGTTCATCGTGTTGAGCCAGGGGAAGCTGCTCGACCCGTCGCGCACCGGGGCCCGGCGGTCCTCGTAGCGGAAGGACACCGTCACCTCGGCGTACCGGACGCGGTCCTCGAGGTAGCGCAGCCGCCCCTGGATCTGCTCGATCTCGCTGATCGCGCGGCTGATCTCGCCCTGGACGGCGACGATGGCCTTGGGGCTCGCCGTCTCGAGGACCTTCATGTATCGGTCGAGCATCTCCCGGCGGGAGGCGAGGCGGGCGCGCAGGTCGGTGAACTCGGCGCCGAGGTCGGTGCTCTCGTAGCTCCGGTCGAGGGGCCGGCCGAGGGCCGCGACCGCGTCGAGGAACTCGCGGGTGTCCTCCGCCGGGACGCGCAGGCCCACGAAGTCGGGGGAGAGCTGGCTGAACCAGCCGCCGCGCTCCCGGGCCAGGGCGATGACCTGCCGGCTGGCGGCCTCGCGGTCGGGCACCTGGAGGGTGAGGCGGGCGGTGACCCGGGTGGTCGGCGCGGCCGGGGCCTCGGGGG
>WGAH01000654.1 GCA_015489145.1 Deltaproteobacteria bacterium | reverse complement strand
CCATCGATCTCGGCGGCGGCGGCGGCTCCCCCGTCCGAGGCGCCGCCGCCGCCGAGATCGATGGGGTCGACCCCGTCGTCCTTCGGCTCGCCGAGGCAGGCGACGAGCCCCAAGGCCGCCGCGATCCCGAGCCGCGTTCCGCTCCACCGCGCGCCGATCGTCATGCTCCGTCCTCCCGGGGGCGACCGCCCGAGCGACCCGCCCGGCCGGCGCCGTCCCGGCGGCGCTCTATCCCCGGCGCGGACGCCGCCAAGCGGCGAAGCGCCCCCCCCATTCGCGTGGCGCGCGGCGCGCGGCGGGCTACACACCGGCCCGCACGCTGGAGCCCCCGTGTCGACTCGACCCCCGGCACCCGATCCGCCGCCCCTCGACCGCATCGAGGTGCGCGGCGCCCGCGAGCACAACCTCCAGGGCATCGACGTCTCGATCCCCCGCGACGCCCTCACGGTGATCACGGGCCTGAGCGGCTCCGGCAAGTCCTCCCTCGCCTTCGACACGATCCACCAGGAGGGCCAGCGCCGCTTCCTCGAGTCGCTGAGCGCCTACGCCCGGCAGTTCCTCGGCTCGATGGACAAGCCGGCGGTGGACGCGGTGGACGGCCTCTCGCCCACCCTCTCCATCGACCAGAAGACCGTCAACCGCAACCCGCGCAGCACCGTGGGCACGATCACCGAGGTGCTCGACCACCTGCGGCTGCTCATGGCCCGCCTCGGCACCCCCCGCTGCCCGGTCTGCCGCCGCCCGATCCAGGCCACCTCGCCCGGGCGCATCGCCGACGACCTGCTGAGGGAGGCCCCGGACGCCCGCCTGCACGTCCTCGCGCCCATCGTGGTGGACCGCAAGGGCGAGTACCGCCGGGAGCTCGCCGGGGCCCTCGCCCGGGGCTTCGTGCGGGCGCGCATCGACGGCGAGCTGCGCTCCCTCGACACCCCCGAGCCCATCGCGCTCGCCCGCTACGAGAAGCACACCATCGAGCTGGTGGTGGACCGCCTCAAGCCGCGCCCCGACGCCCGGGCGCGGCTGGTCGAGGCGGTCGAGCGCGCCGCCGAGCTGGCCGGGGGCACCGTGAGTGTCCTGCTCACGCGCACTTGCGCGCCGGGCTCGGGGGAGCCGCCCCCCGAGGAGCACCGCACCTTCTCCCTGTCCCGGGCCTGCCCGGACCACGGCGTGAGCATCCCCGAGGTCGAGCCGCGCCTGTTCAGCTTCAACGCGCCGCAGGGCATGTGCCCGACCTGCGCCGGCCTGGGCCGCGTGGAGGACTTCGACCTCGACCTGCTCGTCGACCCGGACGCCCCCTACGAGGCCGCCTTCGGCCCGCTGCGCGACGGCGAGCGCATCCCCTTCTCCGGCGTCTCGCGGGAGCTGGTGCGCGAGATCGGGCGCCGCCTCGGCGTTCCCGAGGGCACCTCCTTCCGAGACCTCGACGCGGCGGCGCGAGACGCGCTGCTGCACGGCGCCGACCTCCGCTACACCCGCACCCGCGTCCGGGACGGCCGCACCGACGTGTCCACCCGCACCTGGCGCGGCCTGCTCCCCACCCTCACCCACGTCTGGCGCTTCACCCACTTCCCGCGCCTGGCCCGCTACCGGCGGCGCTCCGTCTGCCCGGACTGCGGCGGGGAGCGCCTCAACCCGGTGGCACGGGCGGCGACCTTCCGGGGCCGCACGATCACCGAGCTGGCCGGCTGGACCGTGGACGAGGCCCTCGCCTTCTTCGAGGGGCTGCGCCTGCGACCGGCCGAGCGCGCCATCGGCGCCCCGATCGTCCGCGAGCTGCTCGGCCGCCTGCGCTTCCTCGCCCAGGTCGGCCTCGGCTACCTCGGCCTCGACCGCCCGGCCGACACCCTGAGCGGCGGCGAGGCCCAGCGCATCCGCCTCGCCGCCCAGGTCGGCTCGGGGCTCCAGGGCGTCACCTACGTCCTCGACGAGCCGAGCATCGGCCTGCACGCCCGCGACCAGGCCCGGCTCCTCGACGCCCTCGAACGCCTGCGCGACGCGGGCAACACGGTCCTCGTCGTCGAGCACGACGAGACGACGATGCGCCGCGCCGACTGGCTCGTCGAGATCGGCCCCGGCGCCGGCCGGGAGGGCGGGCGCCTCGTCGCCAGCGGCACCCCGGGGCGCTTTCGGCGCAGCCGGGCGCTGACGGCCCGCTACCTGCGCGGCGAGCTGGCGGTGCGGCGTCCGCCCGTCCGCCGCGCCGGCACCGGCGAGCGCCTCGTCCTGCGCGGCGCCGCCGAGCACAACCTGCGCGACCTCGACGTGGCCTTCCCCCTCGGCACCCTCACCGTGGTCACCGGCGTGAGCGGCTCGGGCAAGTCCACCCTCGTCGACCAAACCCTGTACCGGGCCCTGGCCGCCCGGCTGCACGGCGCCACCGCCCGGCCCGGCGCCCACCGGGGCCTCGAGGGCGTCGAGCACGTCGACAAGGTGGTTCGCATCGACCAGGCCCCCATCGGCCGCACCCCGCGGTCCAACCCGGCGACCTACACCGGCGCCTTCACGCCGATTCGCGAGCTGTTCGCCGCCACCCCCGAAGCCCGGGCGCGGGGCTGGAAGAAGGGACGGTTCTCCTTCAACGTGCCGGGGGGGCGCTGCGAGGAGTGCCAGGGCGCCGGCGTCCGCACCGTCGAGATGCAGTTCCTCGCCGACGTCACCGTGCCCTGCCCGGCCTGCGAGGGCCGCCGCTTCCACGAGTCCACCCTCGAGGTGCGCTACCGGGGGCGCACGATCACCGAGGTGCTGGAGATGACGGTGGCGGAGGCGGCGGAGTTCTTCCGCAACCACCGGCGCATCCGGCGCATCCTCGACACGCTCGTCGACGTGGGCATGGGCTACGTCGCCTTGGGCCAGCCCTCGACCACGCTGTCGGGCGGCGAGGCCCAGCGCATCAAGCTCGCGACCTGGCTGGCGCGCCCGGCGACGGGACGCACGGTCTTCATCCTCGACGAGCCGACCACCGGCCTGCACGCCGCCGACGTCGACCGGCTCCTCGCCGCGCTGCACCGCCTCGTGGACGCGGGAAACACCGTCATCGTCATCGAGCACGACCTCGACGTGATCCGCGCCGCCGACCACCTCGTCGACCT
>WGAH01000653.1 GCA_015489145.1 Deltaproteobacteria bacterium | reverse complement strand
GACGTACCGCGCGATCACGGATCGCGTCGAGGTGGATGCCCAGGCCGCCCTCAGCTTCTGAATCCCCCGGGGCGCCTCGTCCCGGCGCCCCGCTCACCGAGGAACACGACATGACGCGAATCGACGAGGATCGGGTGTACGAGAGTCCCGAGATCGCGGCGGAGCTGGCCTCGCGCCGGCTCGCCGCCGCCCTGCACCGCGCGGAGGCGGAGACCCGCGGAGGCGCCGTCCCGGCGGCGGCGGAGCGGGCGGTGCGCGCCGCCTTCGACGCCTGGGTCGCCGCCCTCGACGCCTTCCTGGCGACGCGCCCGGGCCCGGAGCGCGAGGCGCGGGCCCGGGAGGCGGTGCGGGAGGCGCTGCTGCCCTGGTTGAAGCGAACCCGCCTGGCCCGGCGGGCCTGGGAAAAGCCCCTCGGCTACGCCGGGGACCCGGTGGTCATCGCCTGGATCTACGAGGGGCGCGGCGGCGGAACCGGCCCGGTGGGCACGCTGTTCGACCAGTGCTTCCTCGACGCGGCGCCGGGCCGGGCGGTGCGAAACCGCCGGCGGCTGCTGGTCGAGCAGATCCGGCACGCGGTGGCGGCCTCCGGCGGGCACGCCCGCATCACGAGCCTGGCGAGCGGGCCGGCGGCGGAGGTCTTCGACGCCCTCGCCGAGCTGGAGCACCCCGAGCGCGTGCGCTTCACCCTGGTCGACATCGACCCGGCGGCGCTGGACCGCGCCCGGGACCGCGCCCGGCGCCTCGGGGTGGAGGTGGCGACGCGCCGCCTCAACCTGGTCGAGGTCGCCCGGGGGAGGGAGGAGCTGGGCCTCGCCGACCAGGACCTGGTGTATTCCATCGGCCTCGTCGACTACTTCGCCGACGAGCTGGTGGTGGGGCTCCTCGACGCGATCCACCCGACCCTCCGGCCGGGGGGGCGGGCGATCCTCGGCAACTTCCACCCGCGCAACCCGGCGCGCGGGGTGATGGACCTGCTGCTGGACTGGAAGCTGATCCACCGGACCGAGGCCGACATGGACCGCCTGTTCGCCGCCTCGGCCTTCGGGCGGCGCTGCGAGCGCATCCTCTGGGAGCCCGAGCGCATCAACCTGTTCGCCTGCGGCCTGCGCTGAGGGCGTTCAGGCCCGGTCGGGCGCCGGGGGGGCGCCCACCAGGAAGCTGCGGCCGGTGGCGAGCTCGTACTCGTGCAGCGAGTGGTTGAAGCAGCCGACGGTGCAGCCCTCGCGCTCGAGGCGAAGGCGGGCGGCGCGCACCTCGGGGCTGCGCCACAGCTCGCGGAGGGGGCGCTCGAAGACGTTGCCGACGACGAGTCCCTCGCCCTCCCACACGCAGCAGGGCAGCAGGGCGCCGTCGTAGCGGACCCCGTACTGGTCGGCGAGGCCCCGGCAGCGCACCGGGCCCAGCTCGCCGGCGTGGTAGGCGAGGGCGGTTTCGAGGTAGCGCCGCCTCGCGGCCACCGCCGGGTCGCGGGCGGCGAGGGCGGCCACGGCCTCGAGCCAGGCCCGGCGGTCGGCCTCGTCGCGAAGGGCGAGGTCCGGGGCGTCGTTGACGGGCCAGAAGTCGAAGGCGGCGCCGTGGCGGTCGGCGAGCTCGGCCACCGCGACCAGCTCCCGGACGTTGCGGCGGGTGGCGGTGAAGTAGACGCTCACGCCGATGCCGGCGGCGCGAATCCGGTCCACCGCCGCCCAGGCCTTGCGCCAGGCGCCGGGGCGGCCGCGCAGGGCGTCGTGGGTGGCCTCCAGCCCGTCCACCGACACGCTGATCGAGTCCGGCCGGGCGAGGGGGTCGCCGGACTCGACCAGCGCGGCCCAGTGGCGGTCGAGCACGGTGCCGTTGGTGGTGATGTTGACGGCCATGCCGCGGACCCGCGCCTCGCGGACGAGGCGGGGCAGCTCGGGGTGCAGGAAGGGCTCGCCCCCGGTGAGGACCACGACGCGGGTGCCGATGGCGGCGGCGTCTTCGAGGATGCGCGCCGCGGCCTCGGCGGGGACGCGCTCCGGGCGGTCCCACAGGTCGCAAAAGGCGCAGCGCAGGTTGCAGCCGCGGTTGACGAGGAACAGGAGGGTGCGGGGCTTGGCCGGGCTCGGCGGCGGGTCGGTCCAGGGGTCGGCGCCTTGTGCCGGCGGGCCCGGAGGCGCGTCGGGGGCGGACTCCGCCATGCGGCGCGACCAGTCCTCGCCCCGCCCGCGCCCGGCGTAGAGGTCGAGGTAGCGCCGGGCGACGCGGGACCAGTCGTACCGGGCGGCGAAGGCGCGGGCGGCGCGGCCGATGCGCCCCCGGAGGTCGGCGTCGTCGAGCAGGCGGCGCAGGGCCTCGGCGAAGGCCTCGGCGCCCTCGGCGATCACGATGTTCTCCCCGTCCGTGTGGGGGATGCCCTCGGCCCCCTTGGCGGTGCTCACCGCGGGCTTGCCGGCGGCCATGTACTCGAGGAGCTTCATGCGCGTGCCGCCGCCGCTGGTGATGGGGCACAGGCACACGTCGGCGGCGGCGATGGCCGGGCCGAGGTCGTCGAGGGGGCCGGTGAAGATCACCGCCGGGTGGCGGAAGTAGCGGGGGGGGCTCTGGCCGACGACGAGGACGCGCAGGTCCGGGCGCTCGGGCAGGAGGCGGGGCAGCAGCTCCTGCACGATGAAGCGCACCGCCTCGGTGTTGGGGTGGTAGTGCAGGGTGCCGTGGAAGAACAGGAGCGGCGCCTCCTCGGGGATGCCCCAGCGGGCGCGGGTGTCGCCGGGGAGGGCGGCGCCGAGGGGGCCGGCGTCGACGCCGTGGGGGATGACGGTGATGCGGGCCGGGTCGACGCCGGCGGCGGCCATGCGGCGGCGATCGTCGGCGCTCACGGCGATCACCTCGTCGGCGGCGCGGAGCACGGCGCGCTCGACGCGGCGGATCCAGCGCACGTCGTGGCCGAACTCGGCGAGGCGGTCCCACTCGACGTTGTGCTGCACGACGGACACGCGCGGGCGCCGGCCGAGGAGGGGCGCGAGGAGGCGGGCGGCCAGCCAGCCGGGGACGCCGTAGCCGGGGAACTCGGCCTGGAACACCTCGGCCCCCAGCGCGCCGCCGCCGCCGGCGCCGCGCAGCCACCAGGCCGGGTCGAGCATGGGCCGGTAGAGGAACAGCTCCTCCTCCGGGTAGCCGAGGCGGCGCAGCAGGCGGTCGGCGTGGCGGGGGAGCGCCGGAAGCGGCGGCCATTCCTCGGCGGCGCGAACCCGGGGCGGGTAGGGGACCCGGGTCATGGCGCCGTCCTCGAAGCGCAGCCAGGCGTCGCGATCGTCGGTGACCACCCCCGTCGGCGCGCCGAGCCGCGAGAGGTGCTCGGCCGTCCGCACGATCTTGACCGCCGCCCCGTGGTGGGGGGGAAACAGGTCGGGGCGG
>WGAH01000652.1:15000-17290 GCA_015489145.1 Deltaproteobacteria bacterium | reverse complement strand
GCGGCTCGAGGCGGCGCTGCGGGAGGTCGAGGCCGCCCGGAAGGCGGCGGCGGCGGGAGCCGTCGAGGCGCGCCGGGCGCGGGAGGCCGCCGAGTCCCGCCGGGCCGGGCTGGAACGGGAGGAGGCCCGGACGGCGGCGCGCGTCGAGGCGCTGCGGGGCCTGCAGGAGGCTCACGCCGACCTCGACGGCGAGACCCGGCGCCTCGTGGCCCTGCCGCCGGTGCTCGGAACCCTCGCGGAGCTGATCGACGTGCCCGCGGACCTCGAGCGGCCGCTGGTCATCGCCCTCGGCGAGCTCCTCGACGCCCTGGTCGTCGCCGACCTGGACGGGCTGGAGGCCCTCGCCCCGGCGGTGCGTTCCCGGGTGCCCGTGGTGGTGGCCGACGGCGGCCCCCTCCCGGAGGGGCGGTGGGCGACGATCGGTGGAACCGAGCCGGGCCGGCGGGCGCTCGGGCGGCTCCTGGCGGCCGACGCGCCGGCTTCCGAACTCGCGGAGGGCTGGCGCCGGGCCCGGGCGGTAGGGCGGCCGGTGGTGGTGGACGGCGAGACGGCGGCCCTCGTCGAGCCCTCGGGGCTCGTCCGCCTGGGGATGGGCCGGCCCTCGGGAATGGCGGTGCTGGCCCGGCGCCGGGAACTGCGCGCCCTGGAGGGGGAGCTGCTGGAACGGCGCGCCGCGGTGGAGGCGGCATCGGCCAGGGTGGAGGCCGCGAGGCGGGCGGACGCGGAGGCGCGACAGGCCCGGGACCGCGCGGGAGCGGCCGTGGACGCCGCCCGGGCCGCGCTGGCGGAAGCCCGGGGACGGCTGGCCGAGGCGGCGCAGCAGGCGAGGGGCGCGGAGCGGGCCCTGGAACAGGAACGCGGTCGGGTGGCCCGCCTCGCCGCCGAGCACGCGCGCCTCGTCGAGGCGGTGCGGGAGCAGGAGGCGAAGAACCGCGAGCGTTCGGTCACCCTCGAAGGGCTCTCCGGCGCGGTGGACGCCGTCGAGCGGCGCCTCCTGGAAGCCCAGGGGGGGCTTCGGGAGGACCTCGCCCGCCTCGGCCGTGCCCGGGACCGGGTCGGCGAGGCGCGGGCGCGCCACGTCGCCCTGGAGGAGCGGGTGGCCGGCCTCGAGCGCGAGCTGCGGCACGCCCGGGGAGCCGAGGCGGACGCCGAGCGCGTGGCGGCACAGGTGGCCACCGACCTCGCCGCGGCCCGCGAGGCGCTCGCGAAGGCGGTATCCGAGGACGAGCGGCTCGTCGCGGAGCTCGGCGGGGTCGTCGAGCGCATCGCCGAGGCGAACGCCGCCCTCGAGGAGGCCCGCGAGCGCCTGCGCGGATTCCGGGCCCACGTCGAGCGGGCGGACAAGGCCCTGGAAGCCGCGCGGGCGAAGCGCGAGGAACTGACGGCCCGGCGCGCGGACACCGCGCGCGAGCTCGAGGCGACCCGCGAGGAGATCAAGCGGCTCTGGAAGCGCGTCGACGAGCGCCACGGGGTCTCCCTCGCCGCGCTGCTCGACCGGCTGGACCGATCGGGGAGCGTCACCCTCCGCAACGAGGAGGCCGGCCTCGCCGAGCGCCTCCCGGAGGGCCTCCGCCCGCGGGGGAAGGACCGGGCCCTCGCCGAGGACCTGCGCGTCACCGCGTCCATGCTGTCCGACGGGCAGGTCCTGGAGGAGTGGAGCGAGCGCCTCGGAGAGCTGCGCGGAGCCCTCGACCGGCTCGGCGCGGTGAACCTGCTGGCGTTGCGGGAGTACGAGGAGGTCCGCGCCCGCGCCGACGAGCTGGAGGCGCAGCGAGCCGACCTCGAGGCCTCGGTGCGGAGCATCCGCCAGACCATCGCCCGGCTCAACCGCATCAGCCGGGAGCGCTTCCGGGAGACCTTCGACGCGGTGGACGGCTACTTCCGGGAGATCTACCCCCGGCTCGTCGGCGGCGGCGAGGCCCGCCTCCGACTCACCGACGAGGAGGACCTGCTCGAGACGGGCGTGGACATGGTGGTGCGGCCGCCGGGCAAGAAGCTCCAGTCCCTGAGCCTCCTGAGCGGGGGCGAGACGGCCATGGTGGCGATCGCCCTGATCTTCGCGCTGTTCCGCGTCAAGCCCTCGCCGTTCTGCCTGCTCGACGAGGTGGATGCGCCCCTCGACGAGGGAAACGGCGCCCGCTTCAACGCCATGCTCGGCGAGATGTCCGAGCTGAGCCAGTTCATCGTCGTCACCCACAACAAGAAGACGATGGAGTGCGCCGACGTGCTCTACGGGGTGACCATGCCGACGGCGGGGGTGTCCAGGCTCGTGTCCGTGAAGCTCGAGTAG
>WGAH01000652.1:0-10000 GCA_015489145.1 Deltaproteobacteria bacterium | reverse complement strand
ACCTGGAGATAGCTGGTTCTCCCCGAAATGCATTGAGGTGCAGCCTCAGGTATGACCGTCGGGGGTAGAGCACTGAAAGGGCTAGGGGCCGCGAGGTTGCCAAACCCTATCAAACTCCGAATCCCGATGAGTCCAGCCTGGGAGTGAGACGGCGGGTGATAAGATTCGTCGTCGAGAGGGAAAGAGCCCAGACCGCCGGCTAAGGTCCCCAAGTGCATGCTAAGTGGGCAAGGATGTGAGGAATCCCAGACAACCAGGAGGTTGGCTTAGAAGCAGCCACCCTTTAAAGAAAGCGTAACAGCTCACTGGTCGAGATTTCTTGCGCCGTAAATATAACGGGGCTCAAGCATGCCACCGAAGCCGCGGATTCACACTTCGGTGTGAGTGGTAGGGGAGCGTTCCAGTTGCGGTGAAGGTGCGTCGCGAGGCGTGCTGGAGCGGCTGGAAGTGAGAATGCTGACATGAGTAGCGATAAAACGGGTGAAAAACCCGTTCGCCGGAAGCCCAAGGGTTCCTGTCCAAGGATCATCCGGGCAGGGTTAGTCGGCCCCTAAGGCGAAGCCGAAAGGCGTAGTCGATGGGAAGCGGGTCAATATTCCCGCACCACCAGTCGTGAGCGGAGCAGGGACGGAGAAGGGTAGGTCAGCCGGGTTGTGGAAGTCCCGGTCCAAGCCTGTAGGCGGAGCTCGTAGGAATAAAACGCGGGCTCAACGCCGAGAGGTGATGGCGTGGCTCAGACGAGCCGAAGTGATTGATCCCATGCTTCCTAGAAAATCTGCGGGCCGCGTCGATCGGCTGGTGACCGTACCCGAAACCGACACAGGTGGGCAGGTGGAGAACACCAAGGCGCTTGAGAGAACTCGGGTCAAGGAACTAGGCAAATTAACACCGTAACTTCGGGAGAAGGTGTGCCGCCGGTACGTGAAAGGGCTTGCCCCTGGAGCGGAGGGCGGTTGCAACAAAGAGGCGGTAGCGACTGTTTACCAAAAACACAGGTCTCTGCTAAGCCGTAAGGCGATGTATAGGGACTGACGCCTGCCCGGTGCCGGAAGGTTAAGAGGAGTCGTTAGGGGAAACTCGAAGCGGCGAATCGAAGCCCCGGTAAACGGCGGCCGTAACTATAACGGTCCTAAGGTAGCGAAATTCCTTGTCGGGTAAGTTCCGACCTGCACGAATGGCGTAACGACTTCCGCGCTGTCTCGACCCGGGACTCAGCGAAATTGACGTTGGGGTGAAGATGCCCCATACCCGCGGCAAGACGGAAAGACCCTGTGAACCTTTACTCTAGCTTGGCAGTGGCATCTGGTTCAGTCTGTGTAGGATAGGTGGGAGACTTTGAAGTCGGGGCGCCAGCCTCGATGGAGTCGCCGTTGAAATACCACCCTGATTGTTCTGGCTGCCTAACCCGGGAAACCGGGGACACTGTCTGGTGGGGAGTTTGACTGGGGCGGTCGCCTCCCAAAAGGTAACGGAGGCGCGCAAAGGTTCCCTCAGCCTGAATGGAAACCAGGCGTAGAGTGCAATGGCACAAGGGAGCTTGACTGCGAGAGGGACACCTCGAGCAGGTGGGAAACCAGGCCATAGTGATCCGGCGGTTCCGCATGGAAGGGCCGTCGCTCATCGAATAAAAGGTACTCCGGGGATAACAGGCTGATCGCGCCCAAGAGTTCATATCGACGGCGCGGTTTGGCACCTCGATGTCGGCTCATCGCATCCTGGGGCTGGAGCAGGTCCCAAGGGTACGGCTGTTCGCCGTTTAAAGCGGTACGCGAGCTGGGTTCAGAACGTCGTGAGACAGTTCGGTCCCTATCTGCCGTGGGCGTTGGAGAGTTGAGAGGAGCTGCCCCTAGTACGAGAGGACCGGGGTGGAGGCACCTCTGGTGGGCCGGTTGTCGCGCCAGCGGCACAGCCGGGTAGCCATGTGCCGAAGGGATAACCGCTGAAGGCATCTAAGTGGGAAGCCCCCCTCGAGATGAGCTCTCCCTGAAGGGCCCTCGAAGACCACGAGGTTGATAGGCCGGGTGTGGAAGCGCAGCAATGCGTGGAGCTGACCGGTACTAATTGCCCGTCCGGCTTGACCTCCAGGCGCTCGTGCCTGGCACAACGTCGAATCCATCCCTATGCGCGAACCTCTTCCCTGAGCCATCAGGGATCTGGTTTGGTCGGTGACGATAGTCCAGGGGACCCACCCGTTCCCATTCCGAACACGGAAGTTAAGCCCTGAGACGCCGATGGTACTGCCGGGGAGACCCGGTGGGAGAGTAGGTCATCGCCGGCCACCCCCTCAAGCCCCCGTCGAGCATTCCGCTCTGGGGGCTTTTTTTCGTCTCGGGCCCGTACGTCCGGAGCCGAGCCGGTGGCTCGCGGGCCTCACGCCTCAGGGCGCGCGGGAGAAGTCCGCGAGCTCGTGGGGGACGTGGGCCAGGTAGTCGGCCGTGGCGAGGATGACGCTGTCCGTGCGAGTCCCGGCCGTGAAGGCCACCTCGGGTCGCGCGCGGACCGAGCCGTCGAGGAGGAGGGGAACCGGCAGGAAGGGTTCGCCGAGGGGAGGCACCTGTCCCGGTTCGAGTCCGAGGATCGCGCCGAGTTCCTCGGGGGTCGCGAAGCGGAGGCGCCGGGCGTGGAGGGCGTGGCGGAGCGCCGCGTTGTCGAGCTGGAGGTGGGCGCGCAGGGCGACGATCCACCAGTCGCGGCCCGCCTTGACGAGGAGGGCCTTGAGGGCGTCGGCCGGCGAGCGTCCCCGGAAGCGGGCGAAGGCCTCGGTGGAACGCGCCGTCGGGTGGTGGAGGTGCCGGTGGGGGACCCGGCGCGCGGCCAGCCACGACAACACCTCGGCGAGGAGCTCGGGACGCTCGTTCATCGGTCGCGCTCCCGGAGGCGATCGGCCCACCAGCGCAGCCGCTCGCGGATCGTCCGCTCCGCACCGCGGTCGGTGGGGCGGTAGTACCGCGCGCCCTCGAGCTCGTCGGGCAGGTAGCGCTGCTCGACGATCGCGTCCGGGTGGTCGTGGGGGTAGCGGTAGTCGCGCCCGTGGCCGAGGGCCCTGGCCAGCCCGGTCGGGGCGTTGCGGAGGTGCAGCGGTACCGGCAGCGCCCCGGTGCGGCGGACCTCGGCAAGCGCCGCGTCCACGGCGCGGTAGGCGGCGTTCGACTTCGGTGCGGCGGCGAGCCAGGTGGTGGCCTGGGCGAGGACGATGCGCGCCTCGGGCATCCCGATTTCCCGGGTGGCGCGCAGCGCGTCCACGGCGACGCCCAGGGCCCGCGGGTCGGCGTTGCCGATGTCCTCGGACGCGGCGATCACCAGGCGGCGGGCGACGATCATCGGGTCCTCGCCGGCCTCGAGGAGCCGGGCGAGCCAGTAGACGGCGGCGTCCGGGTCGCTTCCGCGAATGGACTTGATGAGGGCGCTCAGGGTGTCGTAGTGGGCGTCCCCGCCCGGCGCGTGGTGGAGGTCGCCGGTCTCGGCGAGGCGGCGGAGGAGCACCGGGTCCACGACTCCGTCGCTCGCCGCCGCGGCCCGCTCCAGGATGCCGAGCGCCCGGCGCGCGTCGCCGCCAGCGAGGCCGGCGATGATTCCCAGGGCCTCGTCGGTGACGCGGACGCGCCCGCCGAGCCCGCGTTCCTCGTCGGCGAGGGCGCGGCGGAGGATCGTCTCGATGCTCTCGACGGCGAGGGGGTGGAGCTGGAGGAGCCAGAGCCGGGAGCGCAGGGCGGGGATGACGTGGAAGGCCGGGTTTTCGGTGGTCGCGCCGAGGAAGCCCACCGTGCCCTCCTCGACGTGGTGCAGCAGGGCGTCCTGCTGGGTCTTGCTCCAGCGGTGGATCTCGTCGACGAACAGGAGCACCCCCTCGCGAGGCGAGGCGAACAGGCCGTCGCCGGGCTCGGGCGGGACGAGCTTGCGGAGGTCCTTGAGGCCCGACTGCACGGCCGAGAGCGGGGCGAAGCGCAGCCCGGCCGCCCGGGCACACAGGCGGGCGAGGGTGGTCTTGCCGGTGCCGGGCGGGCCCCACAGCAGCGCGGCCGGGAAGGCGCCGCGTTCGAGGGCGCGGCGAAAGGGGGCGTCCGGCGCGGTGAGGTGCTCCTGCCCCACGACCTCGTCGAGGCTTCGGGGGCGCATGCGGGCGGCCAGCGGTCGGGGCATGGTCCTCCTCCCCGAGCGCCTTATGATCCCGGCGTGCGCGCCGCGATCACCAGCGACCTCCACCTCGGCGGCCTCGACGACCCGGTCCAGGCGCGCTTCGCGGACTGGGTGGACGGCCTGGATGTCGATGAACTCGTGCTTCTCGGCGATGTCTTCGACGCCTGGTGGGGGTATGCGGGCGTGGTGCAGGCCCGGTACCTCACGGCGCTCGCCGCCCTGGTGCGGTTTCGCCGGCGGGGCGGCCGGGTGGTCCACGTCGCCGGAAACCACGACTTCCACCAGGGGCGGGCGCTGTCGGAGGTCCTGGGGGTGCGGACGGTGGCGGACCGCCACCTGGTCGCGGTGGGCCGGCGCCGCCTGCTCTGCGCCCACGGCGATGGCTGGGGCGCGAACGCGCGCTACCGCCTCGCCCGCGCGGTCCTGAGGAGCCGGGCCTTCGCGGGGGCCATGGTCCTGCTCGGCCCGGGCCGG
Source organism: Deltaproteobacteria bacterium (assembly GCA_015489145.1). Taxonomy (GTDB): domain Bacteria; phylum Myxococcota_A; class UBA796; order UBA796; family UBA2385; genus S143-5. The sequence goes on along the minus strand of WGAH01000652.1, from coordinate 5,389 downwards.
GCGGAACGCTTCCTCGACGCCCTGTCCCGCCGCAGCCGCGGGGAGCCCGGCGACGTCGAGGCCCTGCGGACCGCGCAGGTCGCGGCGGCTCGGGCGGCCCTTCGGCGCACCGGGGCCGACGCCGCTGTGGCGGGCCACCTCCACGCCGCCCGGCTGCACCGGGTGCCCGAGGGCGCGGTGGTGCAGCTCGGCGACTGGTCGGCGGGCCCGAGCTGGGTCGAGGCCGACGAGACGGGAATCGCCTTGTGGGGCCCCTCGCCGGCGGGACCGCGGCGGGTGGACGCCTGGACCTGGCGGGATTGAGGCGGCGCTACAGGGCCAGGCGCGCGAGGGCGTCCGGGTCGTCGAGGAGCCGGGCGGCCCCGAGCACCGTGGCGCGGCAGGGGTCGTCGGCCACCCGCGTCGGGAGCCCCGTACGGTCCTGGATGGCCCGGGCGAGGCCGGGCATGAGCGCCGAACCGCCGGTGAGCACGAGTCCGTCGCGGGCCACGTCGGCGGCCGCCTCGGGGCTGATCTCGGCCAGCACCTTGCGGATCGTGGCGACCACCTCGTCGAGGGCGGGCTGGATGGCGCCGGCGACGTCCTCGGTGGTGATGTCCACCTCGCGGGGAATGCCGGTGTGGAGATCGCGTCCGTTCACCCGGAGGGTGCCCTCCTCCTCGCCGGGGGCGGCCCGCCCGACCCGGAGCTTGACCAGCTCGGCGGTGCGCTCGCTCAGCTCGAGGTCGCGCCGTTCCTCGGCCCAGCGCTGGATGGCCGCGTCCAGCGCGCGGCCGGCGGTGGGGGTGGCGGCCACGGCGAGCACCCCGCCGAGGGCCAGGACGACGACCTCGGTGGTGCCGGCGCCGAGGTCCACCACGGCCACCGCCGACGGCCCGCCCACCGGGAGGTCGGCGCCGATGGCGGCGGCCACGGCCTTGCCGACGAGGGCCACCTCGCGGCCGCCGGCGGCCCGGGCGGAATCCTGCACCGCCCGCCGCTGCACCTCGCTGGTGTCCTGGGGTACGCTCACCACCATGCGCGGGCGCACGATGGGCCGGTTGGTGAGCGCGCGCACGACGCAGTCCCGAATCAGCACCTCGGCGAGCTCGTAGTCGGCGATGCGGCCCGCCTGGACCGGGTGGGCGGCGACGATGTGCTCGGGGGTGCGCCCCAGCATCTCCTTGGCGGCCTCGCCCACCGCGAAGACCCGGCTCGCGCCCTCGCGCTGCTCGATGGCGACGACGGCGGGGGCCTCCACCAGCAGGCGCCGGGAGCGGTCGGCCACCCGGATGTTGGCGGTGCCCAGGTCGACGGCCAGGTCCTTGGAGAACCGGCGGAGAGAGGAGCCGAGCACGGGGGTCAGTCGCCGAAGGTTCGGATGTTCCTGACCTGCTCGAAGTCCGCGCCGATGACCGCCGCGACGTGCTCCGCGTGGGCCACGAGCGGCTTGTCGCTCGACTGCTTGATCGTGTAGCGATCGCCGTTCTTCGTGACGAGCACCACCTCGAACATCGCGTGATCGCCGCCCATGACGTGTTCCACCTTGGCGATGTCGCTGAAGGGGATGCGGTCGGTGGAGGTGGCGGTGGCGGTCTTGTGGGTGATCACGACGGACTGCGTCTCGGCGTCGACCACGACCTTCTCGGAACCGCTGAAGTAGAACACCCAGGACATCGTGCCGGCGCCGATGATCGCCATCGCCGCGATGAAGCCCAGGAGCACGACGAGGCCCTTGTTCTTCTTCTTGGGGGTCTCGGTGAAGTCGTGGAAGCAGTGCTTGCAGCGCTGGGCGACGGCCGGGACCTCGGCCCCGCAGCTCGGGCATTCCTTGGTGGCCACGCTGGGTCTCCTCGGGTGGTGCCGCTGTGGAATAGGCGACCGCCGCCGCGGTGTCAAGCGCCCTCCCGTGCGGATCGGGGCGATCCGCCTGCCCGGCCAAAAACCGCCCGGTCCCGCGCGGGGGCGCCCGTCGGCGCGGGCGGGGCGGGGGCTATTCCTCGCGGAGCCGGGCCGCGTAGCGGGCCAGCGCGGGCAGCAGCATGGGCAGCATCATGGCGATGGGCGAGCTGCGGCGCCGCTTGCGGTGGGCCCGCCACGTCCGGGCCCCCGCCTTGAGCAGCGCCCGCACCGTCGGCTTCGTCCCGCACAGCTCCGCGAGCCCCGCGAGCTCGGCGGGGGAGAGCGCGTGGAGGTCCTCCTCGTCGTAGCGGGAGATCGGCAGGCCTTCCGAGCGGGCGCGGTTCGCCAGCTCGACCAGGGCGGCCTCCATCAGCTCGACGAGGTCGATCGTCTCGGGGACCGCGATGTCGAGCTCCACGGCGAATTCCACGAGGTCCGTCTCGGGGAGCCTCCCCAGGCGGTCCAGCTCCTCGGGGGTGAACAGGGGGCGGTCGGGCATGCGGGTGTCTCTCCGGTAGGGGACGGTGGGGCCCCCGTATCGCGCGGACCGCGGGGCGTTAGGGTGAGCGTCCACCCGCGCGCCGCGGTCGAGGGGGTTGGATGCGCTGGCTGCTCCGTCTGATGCGAATCCTCACGTGGGGGCCCGTCCTGGTCGAGATCCCGCTGCTGCGGCGCCTCATCCTGCGGCGCTCGGGGGTGGTGGTCGCCCCCCTGCGCGGCGGGGGACGGGCCCTGCGCCGCTCGGCGCGGCTCCTGCGGGGGCTGGCGGCCGACCCGGACGTGCGCGCCGTGCTCGTCCAGCCGCGGGGGATGCGCGCCGGCTGGGCGACGATGGCCGAGCTGCGGGCCGCCGTCGCCGCCCTGCGCCGGCCCGGGCGCACGGTGACGGCGGTTCTCGACGAGGTGGCGCTGCGGGACCTGTACCTCGCCTCGGCCGCCGACCGGGTGGTCCTCGCGCCCCCGGCGGAGGCCCTCGTCGAGGGCATCGGCGCCCGGCTGGTCTTCGTCGGCGACCTCCTCCGGGGCCTCGGTCTCGACTTCGAGGTGGAGAGCGCCGGCGACTACAAGAGCTTCGGCGAGCAGTGGACGCGCGGCTGGCCCACGCGGCCCAACCGGGAGCAGCTCGCCGCCCTCGTCGCCGACCTCCAGGACCACGTCGTCTCGGAACTCGCCGCGGGTCGCGACCGGCCCGTCCGCGCGGTGACGGGGCTGTTCGCGCGCTCGCCGGTGCCCGCCGGCGAGCTGCTGGAGCGGGGGCTGGCCGACGCGCTGGCCTACCCCGACGAGGTGGTGGCCGAGGCGGCCCGCGACCGGCGCCCGGTGAGCCTCGCCCGTCTCGCCCGCCTCGCGGACCTCGAGGAACGCTTTTCCGAGGGCATCTCGGTGGGGCCCGGGGTGGTGGTGCTACACCTCGACGGACCGGTGGTGCTCGGGCGCGAGGGGCCGAGCCGGGGCCCCCGCATCGAGGCCGACGCGGTCGTGCCGGCGCTCCGGAAGCTCGCGCGCGACGAGACGGTGGCGGCCGTCGTCCTCGCGGTGGACACCCCGGGGGGAAGCGCCCTGGCCAGCGACCTCCTCGCCCGGGGGGTGCGGCGCCTCGCCGCGCGCAAGCCCGTGGTGGTGGCCATGGGCGACGTCTGCGCCAGCGGCGGCTACTACCTCGCGGCGGCGGCGGACGAGATCGTCGCCGCGCCCCTCACGATCACGGGCTCCATCGGCGTGGTCGCCCTCCACCCGGTCGCCTCGCGGGCCGCCCGCGCCCTCGGCGTCCACGCCGAGCGCGTCGCCGCCGGGCCGAGCTCGGGGTTGGCCTCGCCGTGGGCGCCCCTGGACCGGCGGCAGCGGGAGCGCCTGCGCGCGATGGTCGCCCGGGCCTACGACCGCTTCCTCGACACGGTGTCGGCGGGGCGGCGCCTGCCGCGCGCCCACGTCGAGGCGGTGGCCCGGGGGCGGGTGTGGACCGGGCGGCAGGCCCTCGAGCAGGGCCTCGTCGACCGGCTCGGCGACCTCGCCACCGCCGTGGAGCGCGCGCGGGCGCGGGCGGACCTCGGCCCCCGGGCGCCGGTGTGGCACCGGCGGCTCCGCAAGCCCCCCCTCCAGCGCCTCCGGGCGATGCTCGCCGGCGGCGGGGCGGCGCGGGTACCCCTCCGGGACGAGGTGATCGCGGTGGCGCTCCGCGCGTCCGGTCGACCCCTGGCCCTGCTGTCCTGGCTGCCCGAGGCCCCGGGCGCCGGGCTGCCGCTGTCGGGAGGTTGGCCGGGCGGGGGGCCTCAGGGCGCGGCGTAGCCGTCGCCGTAGGCGAGGCGCCAGGTCTGGAGGCCGGACAGCACGCGGCGAACGTAGCGCCGCGTCTCCGTGTAGCCGATGTCCTCGGCCCACTCGTCGGCCTCCGTGCCCGGCGGGGCGGCGTCCAGCCAGCGCTGCACGGCGTCGGCCCCGGCGTTGTAGCCGGCGATCACCAGCGGCAGCCGCGGCTCGACGGGGGCGGCGGCGAAGCGGCGGGCCAGCTCGGCCAGCTCGCGGGTGCCCAGGCGGGCGTTCACCGCGGGGAGGAACAGGCGATCCGCGTGGAACGCCCCCCCGCCGAGCACCGGGTCGCCGGCGGCGAGGCGGGCCGCCACCTCGGGCATGAGCTGCATGAGTCCGCGGGCCCCGGCGGGGGAGACGACCTCGGGCCGCATGGCGCTCTCGGCGTTCATGATCGCGAAGGGGAGGAGCGGGTCGAGGCCGGCCGGGCGGGCGACGGCCTCCACGGCGGCGCGGGCGGGCCGCGGCCAGCAGGCCTCGCGCAGGGTGGCGGGGCCGCGAAAGGAGGCGGGGCTGCCGCATCGGTGGGCGACCACGGCGTGCGCCCCGGCGTAGTCGCCGGCGGCGAGGAGCGCCCGCACGCGGTCGAGGCTGCGGACCTCGGTGTGGCGGGCCTCGATGCGGGCCCAGTCCACCAGGCCCACCCGGGCGAGGGCGAGGATGGGCTCGATGGCCGGAGAGGGCTCGGGATCGGGGGAGGCGACGGCCAGCCCGGGCTGCCGCAGGCCGAGGCGCTCGGCGGCGAACCAGGCGTAGGAGCTGCTCGGCCACCGGCGCATCACGGCGAGGAGCTCCTCCCGCTCGGCCTCGGCCTCGCCGCGCCGGCCGGCGATGCGCGCCCGCCAGTAGGCGGCGCCGGCGGCGAGCGCGCTGTCGCCGTGGCGGGCGGCGAAGTCGGCGAAGGCGGCGTCGGCGCCGGCGAGATCGCCTTCGCGGTACAGGCTCCAGGCCAGGAACCACCGGGCCTCGAGGGCGTGCCGGGATCGCGGGTAGCGCGCCAGGTGGGCGCGCAGGCGCCGCACGGCCTCGGGGCGATCCCCGGCGTCCCAGGCGAGGTAGCCGAGCTTGAAGGAGGCGAAGTCGGCCTCGGGGCTGTCGGGCGCCGCGGCGATGAGCGCCCGGTAGCGCGCCTCGGCGCCGGCGTAGTCGCCGGTGCGGGAGGCGGCGAGGGCCGCCTGGAAGCGCTCGGCCGGGGTGGGGT
>WGAH01000651.1 GCA_015489145.1 Deltaproteobacteria bacterium | reverse complement strand
TTCGTCGACGTCGCCGTCGCAGTCGTCGTCCACGCCGTTGCAGGTCTCGGCGGCCTCGGGGTTGACGGCCGGGTCGGCGTCGTCGCAGTCGTCGCCCACCCCGGCGCCGAGGAGGTCTGCGACGAGATCGACAACGACTGCGACGGCGACGTCGACGAGGAGGTGACCACCACCTTCTGGGCCGACGCCGACGGCGACGGCCACGGCGACCCGGCGCTCGCCGAGGAGGCCTGCGAGGCGCCCACCGGCTACGCCGAGGTGGGCGACGACTGCGACGACGCCGACCCGGCCGTCAACCCCGAGGCCGCCGAGACCTGCAACGGCGTGGACGACGACTGCGACGGCGACGTCGACGAAGGCGTGCTCTCGACCTTCTACGACGACGCCGACGGCGACGGCTTCGGCGATCCCGACAGCCCCGTCGAGGCCTGCTCCGCCCCCTCTGGCGCCGTCGCCGACGGCTCCGACTGCGACGACGGCGACCCCGCGGTGAACCCCGACGCCGTCGAGATCTGCGACGAGATCGACAACGACTGCGACGGTGACGTGGACGACGCCGACCCCGACCTCGACGCCAGCACCGGCTCGACCTTCTACGACGACCTCGACGGCGACGGCTACGGCGACGCCGCCAGCCCCGTCGAGGCCTGCGAGGCCCCGTCGGGCACCGTCGCCGACGACACCGACTGCGACGACGGCGACCCCGCCGTCCACCCGGGGGCCACCGACGACTGCGACGGGGTGGACACCGACTGCGACGGCGACGTCGACGAGGACAGCCTCGACGGCATGGCGCTGATCTCGGTGGACACCAACGCCGGCACGATCTTCGAGATCGACACCGCCACCGGCGCCGCCACCGCGATCACCAGCATCGACCCCTCCTTCGGCGGCGCGATCAACACCGTCGCGGTGGACGGCAACACGGCGCTCGGGCAGGACTACACCGACCTGCAGCTCGTCGAGGTCGACGTCTGCGACGGCACGATGAGCGGCCTGGGCGCCCACGGCGCCGGCAACACCTGCGGCATCTCGTGGGGCCCCGGGGGCAAGCTCTACGGCATCGACAGCACCAACGACACCCTGGTCGAGTTCGACCCCACCACCGGCAAGGCGACCACCATCGGCTCCCTCGGCTTCGACCTCCAGAGCTGCGGCCTGTCCTACGACTGCACCAACGACCGCCTCGTCGGCGCCGAGAGCGTCTCCGACACCCTGTTCACCGTCGACACCACCACCGGCGCCGCCACCACCCTGGTCACCACCGACGTGGCCTTCGGCTCGGTGGGCATCGAGTACGACCCGGTCGAGCAGCGCTTCCTCGTCAGCGACGGCACCGAGCTGTACGCGGTGGACCCGACCACCGGCGCCTCCACCGACATCGGCCCCACCGGCGGCACCAACATCGACGACCTCGTCTTCTACCCGGAGTGCCCGTAGGGGCGGATCAGGGCGCCGTCGCGCGGCGGTAGCGGCCGTGCCACTCGAAGGGCACCGGCAGGCTCGGGCTGCTGATGCGCCGGCGCACCACCAGGCCGCCGCCCTCCTCGACGCGCCAGCTCCGCTCGTCCACCGCCTTGTCGCTGGCCGTGATCACCGTGACCGCCGGCGGGGCGACCCGCACCCGCACCTGCATGGGCTCGCCCTCGTCGTCGAGGGCGCGGCCGGGGCGGTCGAGGGGGAGCACCTCGGGGGGCTCGTCGTCGCAGCGCAGCGCCAGCTTCGCGGCGTCCAGCGACAGGGACCAGGTGCGGCACCAGCCGACGTTGGCCTCCAGGCGCGGGCGGGCGACGGCGCGAAACACCCAGGGCAGCGCGTCCACCGTGCGGTCGAGGGCGGCCTGGAAGCGCGCCTCCAGCACCGGCGCCGGCTCGGCGGCCACCCAGCGGCCGTTGAGGCGCTCGGCGAAGGGCGAGGCGGCGTCCACCGGCGCGAGCAGCCAGGCCAGCAGGAGTCCCGTCACGGGGCGGTCTCCCCGGCCGACAGGCCGCGAAGGGGGTCCACCGGAAGGCCGAGGGCGTCCTGCACGCGGGCGAGGGCGAGCAGGGCGTCGTGCCAGGCGCCGACCTCCTCGGCCCGGGCCCGCGCGAAGAGCGCCTGGGCTTCGAGCAGGTCGGTCATCGGTATCGCGTGGGCCTCGTAGCGGGCGCGGGCCAGGTCGAGGTTGGCCCGAGCCAGCTCCACCTCGTCCCGGTGCGTCTCCCAGGCCTCCCGGGCCAGCTCGGCGTCCGACAGGGCGGCCTCGGCCTCGACCACCGCGCCGGCCTCCAGCCCCCGCAGGCCCGCCTCGGCCCGGGCGGCGTCGAAGCGGGCGGCGCGCAGCTCGGCCCACCGGCGCCCCCAGGCCCAGGCGTCCCAGGTGAGGCCGAGGCCGACGTAGCTCTCGGTCGCCGCCGAGAAGCTTCCGAGGCCCTGGTTCTTCGTCCAGCTCCCCACCACCGCCACCTGCGGGAGCAGGGCGGCGCGGGCGACGGCCACCTGGGCGCGGGCGGCGTCGACCCGGGCGCGGAGCGCCTCGACGTCCGGCCGGTGGCGGGCGCGCTCGGCGAGGTCCGCCGACAGGGCCCCGGGGGCCGGCGGCGGCTCGGCGGCGGCCAGGGGGGCGGGCTGCACGTCTTCCTCGCCCACCAGGATGCCGAGGAGGCGGTCGGCGCTCCGGGCGCCGGCCCGGGCCCGCCGGGCGTCGAGGCGCGCCCGCGCCAGGGCGAGGCGCGCCTGGAGCACGTCCGTCTCGCCGATGACCCCGGCCGCGTGGAAGGCCTCGGCCCGGGCCAGCGCCGCCTCGATGGCCGCCACCCCCTCGTCGGCCACCTCGGCCAGCGCCCGGGTGCGGAGGCCGAGCAGCCAGGCCTCGGTCACCCGCACCTGCACGCTGGAGCGCGTGTCGTCGAGGTCGGCCCCGGCGGCGCGGGCCAGGGCCCGGCGGGCCCGGTGCCCCTCGGCGACGCTCCACAGGCCGGTCAGCGGCTGCACCGCCCGCACCTCGAGCTGCCGGGTGTTCGCCTCGCGCAGCAACACCGGCTCGTCGGCGAGGCCCTGGAGGAACTGCTCGCAGAGCGGCTGCATCGCGGCGTCGAGCCCGGCGCAGGCCGCCGGGTCGACGACGGCGGCCTCGAGGGGCGCGTTCCACCACAGCGCGGATCCGGTGGCCGAAAACGTGGGCAGGAAGCGCGTCGCCACCGCGAGCGCCCGCGCCTCCTCCGCCCGTTCCGCCATCTCCGCCGCCCGCACCTCCGCGTTGCCGGCGGCGGCGAGGCGCAGGGCCTCGTCCAGCCCGATCTCCCGCGCGAAGACGGCCCCGGCGAGCAGCAGGGCGATCACGGCGCCTCCTCCCGGGCGAGCAGCCCGGCCACCACCACGTCCATGAGGGCCTCGGCCCCCGCGGCGGCCTCGTCGCGGTTCTCGAAGACGAAGCTCTCGTCCATGCCCCGCAGGGCGGCGAGGAGGGCGGCGGCGAGGCGCTCGGGCTCCACCCGGCGGAAGCGCCCCGCCGCGACCCCCTCGGCGAGGAGCCCGGCCACCAGCGCCACCTGCCGCCGCTGGAAGTCGGCGATCACGTCGAGGGCCGCCGGCAGGGCCGCCCGGGCGCCGTCGAGGGCCACGGCGTAGAGCGCCCGCAGCTCGCGCAGGCGGGCGTAGCGGGCGGCGACCAGCGCCCGCAGGCGGGCCTCGGGCGGCGCGGCCGGGTCGAGGGCGGCCCGCACCGCGGCCTCGATGCGGGCCGTCTCGACGGCCACCAGCTCGCGGAACACCGCCTCCTTGTTGCCGAAGTGGTTGTAGACCGTCGCCCGGCTCACCCCGGCCTCGGCGGCGACGTCCTCCAGCGTCGCCTTGCGGTAGCCGTGGCGCAGCATCACGGCGCGGGCCGCGTCGAGAATGCGCGCGCGACGCGCGTCCCGGCTGCTCATCCTTCCACCTCCCGCGCCCGGCGCAGCTTCTCGATGCCCAGCCACACCACCGGCACCACCACCAGGGTGAGCAGGGTGCTCGCCACCAGCCCGCCGATGACCGGCAGGGCGAGGGGCTGGTTGACCTCGCTGCCCGGGCCGTGGCTGAAGGCGGGCGGCACCATGCCGAGGATCATCGCCAGCGAGGTCATGAGGATGGGGCGCAGCCGCCGGTGACCGGCCCGCAGCATCGCCTCGCGCGGGGCCAGGCCCTCGGCCCGGAACTGGTTGGCGCGGTCGACCAGCAGGATGGCGTTCTTCGTCACCAGCCCCATGAGCAGGATGATGCCGAGCATCGTCGGGATGCCCACCGGCCAGCCGGCGAGGAAGACCGTGGCGAAGGCCCCGACCACGGCCAGCGGCAGCGACAGCATGATCGTGAACGGGTGGACGAAGCTGTCGAACTCGCTGGCGAGCACGGCGTAGACGAAGATCACCGCCAGGCCCAGGGCGAACAGCAGGTTGCGGAGGGAGTCGCGGGCGAGCTCCGTCTCGCCGAGGATGCGGGCGCTCACGTCCGGGGGCAGGTCGAGGGCGTCGAGCATCGCCTGGGCCTCGCCGGCCACCTCGCTGAGCGCGCGGCCCTGGAGGCCGCAGCTCACCCGGATCGTGCGCTGGCGGTCGTGGCGCTCGATCTGCGCCGGCGCCGAGTCGACGGCGAGGGTCGCCACGTCGCCCAGCGACACCGGGCGGCCGAGGCCGAGGGGGTCGTCGGCGCGGGGGATCGGCGAGAGCAGCACGAGGTTCCGCATCAGCCCCTCGGGGGTGCGGTCGTCCTCGCGGGCGCGCAGGCGGATGTCGAGGGTGCGCTCGCCGTCGCGGAAGCTGCCCACCACCTGCCCGGCGACGGCCATCCGCAGCGCCATGCCCACCTGCCCGGCGCTGAGCCCGGCGGCCCCGGCGCGATCGCGGTCCACCCGCACGACGAGGTCGGGCCGGGGCGAGCGGTAGCTGGTGGTCACGTCCGTCGCGCCGGGCAGCGCGGCGAGGCCGACCCGCACCTCGTCGGCGAGGCGCTCGAGCACGTCGAGGTCCGGCCCGCTGAGCTCGATCTCGACCGGCCGCTGCATGCCGGCGCCCTCGAGCATGGGCGGGTCGGCCACGGTCACGTCGACGCCGGGCAGGGCGGCGAGGCGGGCGCGCACCTCGTCCTGCACCGCGTAGATCGTGCGGTCGCGGTGGGCCTTGTCGCGGGTCAGCACCCGCATGACCACCCGGTCGATCGCCCCGTCCACGCCGACGACGGTGTAGACGTGCTCGACCTCGGGGGAGCGCCGCACGATGGCCTCGATCTCGGCGGCCCGGGCCTCGGCCGCCTCGATGCTCACGCTGGGGGGCAGGTTGGCCTTCACCTCGAACCGGGCCCGGTCGTAGCGCGGCAGGAACTCGAAGCCGGTGAGGCTCGCCATGCCGAGGCTGGCGAGGAAGAGCAGCGCGGCGATGCCGATCACGGCGCGTCCGTGGTCGAGGGCCCAACCGAGGAGCCGCCGGTAGCCGTCGTCCACGGCGGCCAACGTCGCCAGGAGCCGCCGGGCGACGGGGCCGCGGTCCTCCGGGCGCACGACCCGGCTGAGGCGGGCGGACAGCATCGGGTCGACGGTGAAGGCGACGAACAGCGAGACGGCGACGGCGATGGCGATGGTCAGGCCGAACTCGCCGAAGAACTGCCCGACCATGCCCTGGATGAAGCCGACGGGGATGAAGACCGCCAGGATGCTCAGGGTGGTCGCCAGCACCGCCAGCGCCACCTCGGCGGTGCCCGCCAGGGCCGCCCGCACCGGGTCCTCGCCCTCCTCGAGGTGGCGGTAGATCACCTCGCGCACCACCACGGCGTCGTCGATGAGGATGCCGATGGCGAGCGCCATGCCCACCAGGCTCAGCAGGTTGAGCGAGAACCCGGCGAGCCACATGAAGAAGAAGGTGGTGACGATGCTCGTGGGCAGGGCGGTGGCGCTGATGAGGGTGCTGCGCCAGTCCACCATGAACAGGTAGACGACGAGGACCGCCATGAGCGCGCCGAAGACGAGGGATCGGCGCATCTCGTGGGCCATGTCCCGCACCATCGTCGAGGTGTCGACGACGGCCTCGACGGTGACCCCGTCCGGCAGGTCGAGGGCGTCGATCACCTCGGCGGCGCGGTCGGCGACCTCGACGGTGTTGGCGCCGGCCTCCTTGACCACCTCGAAGGTGACGGCGCGGCGGCCGTCGACCCGGGCGAGGGTGTCCGGCTCGGCGGGCTCCCGCGCGATGCGGGCCACGTCGCGCAGGTAGACCGGAGCCGGGTAGCCGCGCAGGACGATGGCCCCCAGCTCGTCGAGGGTGGCGGGCTGGGCGGCGGCGCGCACCCCCACCCGCGCCTCGCCGAGGCGCAGGTGCCCGCCGGGGATGTCGCGGGTGTCGTAGCCGAGCTGCCTCGCCACCTGCTCCAGCGGGATGCGAAGCTCGGCGAGGCGCGCGAGGTCGAGGTCGACGCGCACCTCCTCGACCACCCCTCCGCGCACGGTCACCGCGCCGACGCCGTCGACCTGCTCCAGTCGCGGCTTGATGCGGCGCTCCACCAGCTCGCGCAGCTCGGCGCCCGCCTCGCCGGCCACCGCGTAGGTGACCACCGGGGTGGCGGCCGGGTCGATCTTGCGGAAGATCGGGTCCTCGACGCCGTCGGGCAGGACCGCGGCGAGGCCGTGCACCCGGTCGCGCAGCTCGGCGGTCACCTCGCGAATCGGCGCGTCCATGTCGAAGACCAGGGTGATCACCGCCACCGACTCGCGGGCGGTGCTGTAGAGGTCGTCGAGGCCCTGCAAGCCGGCGACGGCGTCCTCGACGGGCCGCACCACCTCCTGCTCGACCTGCTCGGGGCTGGCGCCGGGGTAGGGCAGGATGACGGTGAGGACCGGCAGGCTGACCTTGGGAAACAGGTCCACCGGAAGGCGGTCGAGGCCGATGAGGCCGAGCACCATGAACATCACGACCACCATGGTCATGAACACCGGGCGGCGGATGCTCAGGCGGCTGAGCCACATGGGCGGCTAGTCCCCTTCCCGGACGACCGGCTCGACGACCTCGCCCTCGGCGAGGTGGGCGGGGCCGGGAAGCACGACGAGATCGCCGGGCGACAGGCCGGCGACGGCGACCTCGGCGCCCCGGCGGCCGCGCTCGGTGACCGTCGCCTCGGCGACCCGGCCGTCGCGCACCACCTGCACGGTGGCGCGGTCGCCCTGCCGGCGCAGCGCCTCGACGGGGAGGACGAGGGCGTCTTCGAAGGTGGCGACGCGGATCCCGCCCCGGACGAACAGGTTTCCGGGGATGGCGCCGTCGGGATTGGGCACGGCGATCTCGACGGGGGCGCGGCGGGTCCAGGCGTCGAGGGCCGGCGAGACCGCCCGCACCTCGCCGGCCAGCTCGCGGCCGGGGAGGGTGTCGGCGCGCAGGCGGACCGCCTGCCCCGGCGCCACCCGCGGCAGGTCGGCGGCGCCCACCTCGCAGCGGAGCACGAGGCTGGAGGCGTCGACGACGTGGAAGGCCGGGTACTCCTTGCCCACCATGCCGCCGAGGCGGGCGTTCACCGCGCTGACCACCCCGTCCACCGGCGCGGTCATCGTCGCGTTGCGGATCATCTGCCGGGCGAGGTCCTCGTCGAGGCGGGCGAGGCGGGCCTGGGCCACCGCGCCTTCCACCCGGGCCCGCGCCTGGTCCCAGTCCGAGTCGCTCACGCCCTTGTCGCCGAGCTTTTCGCGGACCTGCCGCAGCCTTTGCAGCTCGCGGCGGGCCACCTCGGCGGCCTCCTCCGCCGCGGCGGCGCCGCGGGCGGCCTTGTCGGCCATGAGGCGGTACTCGGTGGATTCGACGGTGGCGAGGGGCTGGCCGGCCTTCACCGGGTCGCCCAGGCCGACGCGCATCGCCACCACCTTGCCCGGCACCTTGGGGAAGACATCCACCGAGTGGACGGGCTCGAGGGTGCCGGCGACGGGCACGACCAGCTCGAAGGAGCGAGGGGCGAGGCGGATCACCTCGACCCGGCGCGGCGCGGCCTCCGCGGCCTCGGGCGGGGAGAGGCGGGCCCGCAGCGCGAGGCCGACCCGCAC